>NZ_JBFULE010000046.1:0-18704 GCF_056400485.1 Roseateles sp. P5_B10 | reverse complement strand
GCTTGGGGATGTCGGTGTCCAGCTCGGCCTGGGCCAGCGCCAGGCGGTGGCCGTCGGTGGCCACCAGCGTCAGGTTCTTGCCTTCGGCGACGAACAGGATGCCGTTCAGGTAGTAGCGGATGTCATGCACCGCCATGGCGAAGTGGACCTGGTTGATCAGGCCCTTGAGCGCCTTTTGCGGCACGCTGAAGGCGGGGCCGAAGTCGGCGGCTTCCTGCACCAGGGGGAAGTCGTCGGCCGGCAGGGTCTGCAGCGTGAAGCGACTCTTGCCGCCCTGCAGGGTCATCTTGTTCTGGTTGCTGGTCAGGCTGACGACCTGGTCGGCCGGCATGGAGCGCAGGATGTCGATCAGCTTGCGGGCGCCGACGGTGGTTTGCAGGTTGCCGGTGTCGCCGTCGAACTGGACCGTGGTGCGCACCTGGATCTCGAGGTCGCTGGTTGTGAGCTCCACCTGGTTGCCGGTCTTGCGGATCAGCACATTGGCCAGGATGGGCAGCGTGTGGCGCCGCTCGACGATGCCGGACACCGCTTGCAGCGCGCCGAGCACCTGATCCTGGGGAGCTTTCAAAACGATCATGGAGGCCTCTTGGGGGATCTCTGGGGGGCAGTTTCGGCGCGCCCAAGCACAACGCGCGCGCGAAGCTGCGATTGTCGCCCGGAAACGGTGCCCGGCCGGGCGGCGGGGCTCTTGTGGGGGCTACGGGTGAACCCGGAGACCGCGCAGGGCGGCGCCGACCCACACCCTGGGATAAGGGCCCGGCGCGGCCGCAAAGACCCGCCATCTGGCGGCAACGCCGCCCAGAGCGCTTCAGTAGCTCAGTAAAGGTCGCGCGCCGCCGACCTCACCTCATGCAGCAGCTGCCGCGCCCCCGGGGACATCAGGTGCCCCTCGCGGGTGATGATGCCGAAGGCGTCCATGTGGCAGGGCAGGTCGATGGGCAGGATGGCCAGCACGTTCAGTGACGCGTAGTAGCGCGCCACCTCCACCGGCATCACATGCAGGGAGTCGGTCTGCTGCAGCAGCGCGGTGATGAGCAGCAGCGCCGTCGTGTCGACGTTGTTGGCCGGCGGCTCCARCTCGGCGCGGCGGAACATCAGCTCCCAGCGGTGGCGCAGCACGCTGCCCGTGGGCGGCAGGATCCAGGGCTGGTCGGCCAGGTGGGCGAGCTTGAGGTTGTCTTCCTTCAGCAGCGGGTGGCCCACGCGCGCCACGGCGCAGGCGGGCTCGACCGTCAGCTCCTCATAGTGCAGGCCGGCGGCGTTTTGCTCTTCGACGATGCGGCCGATCATGAAGTCCAGCTTGCCCCGCTGCAGCATGTCCACCAGCTGCTTGCTGCTCTCCATGTGCACGCCGATACGCAGCTTGGGCGCCTGCAGCTTGATGCGCGAGATGGCGCGGGGCAGCAGGCCCATGGCCGGCGTCATGATGACGCCCACCTCGACCTGGCCGGCGAGGCCGTTCTTCAGCGACACGATGTCGTCGTGTGCGGCGGACAGCGACGTCAGCGCCATGCGAGCGTGGCGGATCATGGTCTCGCCATAGAGCGTGGGCTCCATGCCGCGCGGGTGGCGCTCGAAGAGCTTCACGTCCAGCATGTCCTCCAGGTCCTTGAGCTGCTTGGACGCGGCCGGCTGGGTCATGCACAGGACCTCGGCGGCGCGGTGGATGTTGCGCTCATCGTCGAGCGCAATCAGCAGCAGCAGCTGGCGCGTCTTCAGGCGCGCACGCAGGAACCAGTTGGGGTTGGGGCTGGCGTCGGTCAGGCCGTTGGCGTCATCGTCGTCGTCGCGGGCCATGGAGGTGACTTTCTTAAGCAAGGTTCACGCGACCGTCGTTGGCGAGCACGCTGTTGATGTCGTCGCCCGTCTCGTCCAGCTGCACCAGCGTCGCCTGACGGGCGCCGAGCGGGTCGCGGGCCTGCAGCGCGGTCAGGATGGCCTTGTGGCGCGGCAGCGAGAGCTCGTGCGTGTTGGGCAGCTGGCTGGACAGCGTGATGGACTCGCGCAGCGCCAGCGACAGCATGTTGCCAATGTAGGCCAGCAGGTCGTTGCCCGTGGCTTCGGCAATGCGGCGGTGAAAGGCCAGGTCGGGCTCCAGCAGCTCCTCGGTCGTCCTGGCGGCCGCCATGCCTGCGTACGCGGTGGCGATGGATGCGAGCTGCTCGTCCGTCGCGGCGCGGGCCGCGAGCGCGGCGGCGGCGGGTTCGAAGATCTGGCGCACTTCCAGCAGCGTTTGCACGAAGTCGCGCTGTGGGCGGGACTGGATCAGCCAGTACAGCACGTCGGGGTCCAGCAGATGCCACTCGTTGCGCGGCCGCACGATGGCGCCGGCGCGCTGGCGCGACACCACCAAGCCCTTGGCGACGAGCACGCGCACCGCCTCGCGCAGCACGGGGCGGCTGATCTCGTAGCGCTCCAGCAGCTGGGCCTCGGGCGGCAGCTTGTCGCCAGGCTGCAGTTCGCCGCCGACGATGGACAGCCCCAGCTCGCTGACGATGCGGCCGTGCTGGCTCTTGCCCTCGGTCTGGGCGCTGTAGGTGGAGTGGTCTGCTCGGGTTCGCATGGACGCCAGGCCGATTGCTAAAGCCTTCATTATCGAAAGCGCGCGACAAAGCCGCCCTTGGGTGCCAGCGTCAGCTTGGCCGCCGGTGCGGCGAGCTTGCCTTCGGCGAACTCGCGCTCGCCGGCGCCGTCGGTGATGAGCTGGCCCTCGGCCCGGCCCAGCCAGCCCAGGTCCAGCGAAATCTCGCGCGGCTGCTCGTCGGCGTTCAGGCCGGCGACGAACCACTGCTTGCCGGCGCGGCGGGCAATGACGACGAACTTGCCCGGCTCGCCGTCCAGGAAGCGCACCTCGTCCCACTGCCGCGGCAGTTCGCGCAGCAGGCCTTTCACATAGGCCGGCACGGTGGCCATGCCCTCGGGCGTCTCGGCGAAATGCTGGATGCCCGACAGGAACAGCACGCTCTCGGCCAGCTCGAAGCCGTTGCGCGTGGTGCGCTTGATGTTGGGGATGTCGCCGAACACCATGGGCGTGAAGTCCATGGGGTCGAAGAGGTTGCGTGTGAACGGCAGCATCGCGGCGTGCGTGGCGACGGCGTCTTGATCGTCCTGCGTGAAGGTCGTGAACTCCAGGCCGCGCACCGCCTCCACCGTCATCAGGTGCGGATAGGTGCGGCTCCAGCCGCGCGGCAGCGTGGCGCCGTGGAAGTTCATCAGCAGGCCGGCCGCCGCGGATTCCTTCAGCAGATCGACGTAGTAGGCCTGCATGGAGGCGCCGTCGCCACCGAAGAAGTCCACCTTCAAGCCCTTCACCCCGATGGCCTTCATGCGCGCGAACTCGCGCTGCCGGTCGGCGCGGGTCAGCAGCATGCTGCGGGGCGTCTGCGGCGTGTCGTTCCAGTCGCCGGCGGAGTTGTACCAAGCCAGCAGGCCGACGCCCTTGGTCTTGCCGTAGTCCGCCAGCGCCTTCATCTTGGCGTCGCCGATCTGGCGGTCCCACTCGGCGTCCACCAACGTGTAGTTCCAGCCCATGTCGGCCGCGTAGTCGATGAAGCGCTTCTGCACCTCGAAGACGGTGGCCTCGTCCTTCAGCAGCGCCCAGCTCCAGGACGCATGGCCGGGCTTGAGCCTGGCCTTGTCGAAGGGTACGGCGGGGGCGGCGAGATCGGTGCCGAGGGTGGACTCCATGACCGTCTTCAGCGGGCCGATGGCGAGCACGCGCCAGGGCGTGGTCAGCGGCCCATCGACTTGCGCCAGCAGGTGGYCGCCGGTGAAGACCTCGCTCGGGTCGGGCAGGCCGATGCGGTAGGTGCCGCCGGTCGAGTCGGCTTGCAGGCGCGACGCGTGGAAACGACCGTCCATGCCGGCCTCGGTCAACGCCACCCAATTGGCGCCGCTGCGGAACAGCGCCGGGAAAATCCAGCCGGCCGGCATGGGCGACGGCGTACCGACGGCGATGCCCATCTGGTAGTGCTCTTCATAGGACGGGTTCACGCGCTTGTAGCCCGACTTGGCGGTCGCCATGGGCTGCAGCCAGGCGCGCGCATCGGGCGCGAAGGCGAAGCTGGTCAGTTCGTCCTTGAACTGCTTGCGGCCGGGGCCGTCCACCGTGTAGCGCAGCGCCAGGCCGTCGTTGGAGGCGCGCAGGGTCAGGATAAGCCTTTGGCCGGCGGAGTTGGCGACGGTGAAACGCTGTTCATTGGCGCGGTAGTCGATGCTGCTCTTCTTGCCGGCAGCGAGCGTGTACTGCTCGCGGTGGGCCTTCACGGGCGAGGTCGCGACGAGCTTGAGGCCGTTGGCGAAGTCGCCCTGCTCCAGCACCAGGCCCAGCCGTGACGGCAGCAGCACGGGCTGGCCGGCGCGCTGCACCGTGTAGACGAGCTGCTGCTCGGCGTTGACCGACACGTCGACCTGGAGCTGGCCGTCGGGGCTGTTCAAGGCCTGGGCGAGCGCAGGGATTGCGAGCATGAACGAAGCGATGAGGCGCATATCGATCTCAGATTGAGTAAAGGCCATCGGCGACGGGTGCGCCGAAGTCGGGGAAGCCGTCGTCGCGCCAGCCAAAGGCCTGCGCACGCGTGTGGCGGTTGGGGTCGTTCAGCGGGTCGCCGACGATGTCGCGGTAATTGCGGGCGTGGTAGACCAGCAGGTCGGTCCTGCCGTCGGGTGTCGTCGTGAAGCTGTTGTGGCCAGGGCCGAACTGGCTCACAGATTCGTCGGTCGTGAAGACCGGCGTGGGCGACTTGCTCCAGCTCTTGGCGTCCAGTAGATCGGCGTTCTCGTCGGCCCACAGCAGGCCCATGCAGTAGTTGGCGTCGGTCGCGGCAGCCGAGTAGGCGATGAAGATGCGGCCATTGCGCTTGAGCACAGCCGGGCCCTCATTGACGCAGAAGCCGATGCGCTCCCAGGCCAGGTCGGGCCGCGTGATGACGACGGGTTCGGACTTCAAGGTCCACGGGTTGGCCATCTCGGCGAGGTAGAGATTGCTTTCCATCGGCGGGCTCTTCTGCGCCCAGCAGAGGTAGCGGCGGCCGTTGTGCTCGAAGGGCGTCGCGTCCAGCGAGAAACCTTCCTCGGGCGTCACGATCTGGCCGCGCTCCACCCAGGCGTCAGCCAGCGGGTCGTCGCCCTGGCACTCCAGCACGTACATGCGCAGCTTCCAGATGTCGTCGCGCTCAGCCGCAGCGAAGTAGACGTACCAGCGGCCGGCGATGCGGTGCAGCTCCGGCGCCCAGACGTGGAAGCTCATCGGGCCGCTGTCGTGCTTGTGCCAGATCTCCTTGGCGGGTGCGGCTGCCAGGCCGGCGATGCTGTCGGCGCTGCGCAGCTCAACGGCGTCATAGCTCGGCACGGAGGCCGTGAACCAGTAGCGGCCGTCGACCAAGCTCAGATGCGGGTCGGCGCGCTGGGGGATGACGGGGTTGTTCCAGATCATGCGCGGACGGCTTGGGTGACGACGACGTTCCAGGAGGCGGGCTTGAGCTTGACGCGCAGGTGCTCGCCGTCGATGGCGATGCCGTCCAGCGCTTGGGGCGCGACGCGGTCGGGCGCGTCGGCGGTGTTGGTGGCGTTCAGGTCAGCCGAGTGCAACTGTTCGGCCTGCACGAGCCGGCGATCAGTGCCCAGGCCGCGCAGCGTGATGGACAGGTCCATCTCTTCGCTCAAGTGGCGGTTCAGCACGAAGACGGCGGTGCGGCCGGTGGCCGGATCGTCGACGACGCTGGCGCACAGATAGGGCAGCTCGCCGTGCCTCGCGTCGGCGAAGCCGGGCGACTTGACGACCGAACGCAGCACATCGCCATGCGCCCAGCGCGCCGCCTGTGCGAACGGATGGAAGATGGTCTGCCGCCAGGCCGCGCCACCGGGCTCGGTCATGATGGGCGCGATGACGTTGCACAGCTGCGCCATGCAAGCGACCTTGAGTCGGTCCGCATGGTTCATCATCATCGTCAGCATGCCGCCGATGAGCAGCGCGTCTTCCGCGGTGTAGACCTCTTCCAGCAGGCGCGGCGCTTCAGGCCAGCCCGCCTGCTTGAGGTGCTCGCCATGGCGGGCGCGGTACCAGACGTTCCATTCGTCGAAGGACAGCTTGAGTCGCTTCCTGGAGCGCTTGCGCGTGGCGACCGAGTCGGCGATCGCCACCGTGTCCTCGATGTAGCGCGCATTCGTCTCGATCTGCGCGAAGAAGCTTTCGGTGCTGGTGTCCGCCGGAGGCTTCACGAAGTAGCTGTGCAGCGACAGGTAGTCCACGAACTCGAAGCAATGCTCCAGCACGCGGTCTTCCCAGGCGCCGTAGGTCGGCATGTCGTAGGCCGACGAGCCGCAGGCGGCCAGCTCGATGCTCGGGTCCACCCAGCGCATCAGCTTGGCGGTCTCCTTGGCGATGCGGCCGTATTCGTCGGGCGTCTTCTGGCAGATCTGCCAGGGGCCATCCATCTCGTTGCCCAGGCACCAGAACTTGATGCCGAGTGGCTCCTCGGCGCCGTGGCTGCGGCGCAGGTCTGACAGCGCCGTGCCGGCCGGGTGATTGCAGTATTCGAGATAGTGGCGCGCCTCGTCCGGCCCGCGCGTGCCGAGGTTGACGCCGAACATCGGCTCGATGCCAACCTTGCGGCACCAGTGCATGAACTCGTGCGTACCGACCTGGTTGGTCTCGGTCGAGAACCAGGCCAGGTCCAGCCGGCGCGGGCGCTGCACCTTCGGGCCGACGCCGTCTTCCCAGTTGTAGCCCGACATGAAGTTGCCGCCGGGATAGCGCACGATGGTGGCGCCGAGTTCGCGCGTCAGGTCTGCCACGTCACCGCGAAAGCCGTGCTCGTCGGCGGTCGGGTGCGTCGGTTCATGGATGCCGTTGTAGACACAGCGGCCCAGGTGCTCGACGAACACACCGAACAGGCGGCGGTCCAGTGGCGCGAGGTCGAAGTCGCGGTCGACGGTGAGCTTGGCTTCAAACGTCATCGGCGGGCTTTCTTCAAGGCTTTGTTGACGCGCTTCTCGACGCTGGCCTGCACCTCGTCGACCGGCTTGCCGGAGATCATCACGTTGGCGACGTCCTCGCCGATCAGCAGCTCGATGCCGCGCTGCGTGGGCACGTTGCCGGGCATGCCGACACCGGTCTGCGTGATCTCGGTCAGCGCCGCGCGCAGCGGCAGCGCGCGAAAGGCGTCACTTTGCGCCACAGTCTTGCTGACGGGCAGGTGGCCGGTGCGCGACCACTCGGCGCTGTGGTCCCAGACGAACTTCAGGAACTTGGACGCCGCCTCGTGTGCCTTGGCATCCTTGGCACCGCCCTTGAACAGCGCCCAGGAGTGGCCGTCGGCGAACACGGCGGGCTTGTCGTAGAGCTGCGGGAAGGGCTTCACGGCGTAGGCGCCCTGGAGCTTGGACTCGGGCTTTTGCGACTCGCGCAGGAACTGGTCGATGGTCCATGTGCCGACGACAACGACGCCCGCCTCGCCGTTCAGGAAGGCCTGGTTGGCCGCGGCGTAGTCGAGGTTGGGCCGCACATGGCCTTCGCGGTACAGCGTCTGCATCAGCGCCAGCGCGTTGACGACGGCGGGCTGGTGCATGTTGATGGTCTTGCCGTCGGCGGAGAACAGCTGGGCGTTCTGCTGCGCCACCAGCGTCAGGAATGTGCGGTCGTTGGCCGCCGTCTCGTTGGCCACCGCCCAGGCGAAGTAAGGCTTGCCGGTCTTCTGCTTGAACTGCCGCGCCTGCGCCAGCAAATCATCCGGCGAGCGCGGCAGCGCATCGAGCCCGGCCTTCTTCATCAAGCCGGTGTTGATGTGCCAGAGCCAGGCCCAGGTGTCGAAGGGCAGCGCGTAGGTCTGGCCATTGAACGAGGTGCCGCGGCGCGCGTGCTCGGTGAAATCGTCCACCGGCACGCCCACGCGCTTGAAGTCTTCGTCCAGCGGCAGCACC
Source organism: Roseateles sp. P5_B10 (assembly GCF_056400485.1). Classification (NCBI taxonomy): domain Bacteria; kingdom Pseudomonadati; phylum Pseudomonadota; class Betaproteobacteria; order Burkholderiales; family Sphaerotilaceae; genus Roseateles; species Roseateles sp. P5_B10. The sequence continues at coordinate 10,784 of NZ_JBFULE010000046.1, read as the reverse complement.
AGCTTGCGGCGCACGTAGTCACCGAGTGCCGACTCGTGCATGACGGCGATGGTCGGGATGTCCTTGGAGACGAGGCGCGCGGTGAGCTGGTCGTAGTAGGGGCCCCACTCGCCGATCTGCGTCTTGACGACGATGCCGTCGGTGTTGGTCGCGTTGAACTCGTTGACCAGCGCCGTGACGATGCCGCATTCACCGACGCCTTCGGACGTCTTCACGACCTGGCCGTATTGCGCCTCGCAGCTACCGAAGAAGCGCATCAGCGTGATTTCGGTCTTGCCCGAGTTGTCCTTGCTGGCGCCACAGGCGGCGAGCAGCGCGGTGGAAAGGCAGATGAGCAGACGCTTCATGACTTGCCCGTCCCTGCAACGGCCGTCACCAGGTGGCGCTGGAAAAAGAGATACAGCATCAGTGCCGGCATGCCCGCGAACACGGCCTGCGCCATCAGGAAGCCCAGGCCTTCCGACTGCGCGAAGTTGGTCTGCGTGGACGCCAAGCCGCGCGTGAGCGTGTACATGTCCGGCTGCGTCGCGATGACCAGCGGCCAGAGGTAATCGTTCCAGCAGCCCAGGAAGGTGAAGATGCCAAGCGTCGCCTGCGCCGGCAGCGTCAGCGGCAGGATGATCGTCAGGAAGGTCTTGAAGCGCGACGCGTTGTCCAGCAGCGCGGCCTCTTCCAGCTCGGCCGGAATGGCCTTGAAGTACTGCGTCATCAGGTAGACGCCGAACGGCGCGGCCAGGCCCGGCAGCGTCAGGCCGGCGATGGTGTTCTGCAGGTTCCAGTCCGAGAACAGGCGGTGCAGCGGGATGAAGACCGACTGCGCCGGCACGGCCAGGCCGAACATGACCAGCGCGAACAGCCACTTGCGGCCCGGGAACTCGCAGCGCGCAAAGCCGTAGCCGGCCAGCGACGACAGCACCAGCACGCCAACGGTCTGCAGCAACGCGACGAGGGCGCTGTTGCCCAGCCAGCGGAACACCTGCGAGGTCTGCAGGATGTCGAGGTAGTTGGCCAGTGTGTAGGGCGGCGCGAGGAAGACGTCGGTGCGCGTCAACAGGAACTCGTTGGGCTTGAACGACAGCGCCAGCACCCACAGCAGCGGCGCCATCCAGACCAACGCCAGCAGCGTGAGTGCTGCCATGACCGCGCGGTCGAACCAGCTTCTTCGGAGCAAGGGGTTCATCGTTGACCTCCGCGGTCACGTTCCAGCCAGAGCTGCGTGGACACGCCCACCAGCATGATGGCCAGCAGCACCTGCGAAGCTGCCGTGGCATAGCCCAGCGAGAGCTGCATGAACGCCTGCTCGTAGATGAATTGCACGACCGAGCGCGTCGTGTTGTTGGGCCCGCCGTTGGTCATCAGCATGATCTGCGGAAAGACCTGGAACTGGCGGATCACCTCGATCAGCGCGACGAGGATGATGGCGCGCTTGAGGCTTGGCAGCGTGATGTGGGTGAACACGCGCCAGCGCGGCGTGTTGTCCAGCGCCGCGGCCTCGTAGATGTCCGACGGGATCTGCTGCAGTGCCGACAGGAACATGATCATCGGCAAGCCGATGATCCACCAGACGGTCACCAGCGCCACGGTCAGCAGCGCGAGGTTGTCGCTGGTCAGCAGCGGCAGTTCGGGCAGGCCCATCGCATTGAAGAACTGCGCGATCAGGCCGCGTTCGGGCATCAGCGCCAGCTTCCACACCAGCGTGATCAGCGTGACCGAAAACACCGAGGCGCAGAAGAAGGTGGCGCGCAGAAAGGTGGCCAGCTTGCCGGCGCGGTTCAGCGCCAGGGCCAGCATCAGCGACAGGACCACGAAGATGGGCGTGCTGATGAGCACGAAGCGGAGGGTGTTCCAGACGACCTGGTGGAAGACCTCGTCGCCCCACAGCTCCTGGTAGTTGGCCAGGCCGACCCAGAAGCTGTCGTTGGATAGCAGGTCGTGGTCGTGGAAGCTGATCCACACGCCCTTGGCCAGTGGCCACAGCAGCAGCAGCGCGTAGAGCGCCACGAAGGGCAAAACAAAGAGGGCATAGGCCGGGCGCGAGGCGCGCAGCCCGACGGCGCTGGCGCTCATGCCAGCACCTCCTGCGCATGGTGGGCGCGGCCGCTCTCGTCGAAGAGRTGGGCCTCGGCCACGTCCACGCTGACGGCGACATGGCCGCCCAGCTTGGGCGATGTGCCGGCAGGCACCGTGACGATGAGCGGGCTGCCACCTTCGAGCTTCAAATGCGCCAGCGTGCGCTCGCCGAGGAACTCGACCAGCTCGACGCGACCCCGCAGCGGACCTTGCTCGGCGACGCGCAGGTTCTCGGGCCGCACGCCCAGCACCAAGCCCTGTGAAGGCAGGTCGTCGGCCGCAACACGCGTCGTCAACCAATGCCCACCCGGCACCGTGACCACAGCACGCCCACGGTCGTCCGGTGCGCGCTGCACCGGCACAAAGCCCATGCCCGGCGTGCCGATGAAGCTCGCCACGAAGCGCGTGGCCGGGCGGCGATACAACTCCGCCGGCGTTGCCACCTGCTCAATGGCGCCGCCCTTCATGACGACGATGCGCGTGGCCAGCGTCATGGCCTCGATCTGGTCGTGCGTGACGAACACCATCGTCGCGCCCAGGCGCTGGTGCAGCTGCGCCAGCTCCAGCCGCGTGCGCCCACGCAGCGCCGCGTCGAGGTTGGACAGCGGCTCGTCGAACAGGAAGATGTCCGGCTCCTTGACGACCGCGCGGCCGATGGCGACACGCTGGCGCTGGCCGCCCGACAACTGCCCCGGCTTGCGCTCCAGCAGCGTGTCCAACTCCAGCATGCGGGCCGACTCCTGGATGCGCTTGGTGATCTCGTCGGCCGGGATGCCGATGTTCCTCAGGCCAAACGCCAGGTTCTCGCGCACGCTCATGTGCGGGTACAGCGCGTAGTGCTGGAACACCATGGCCAGGTTGCGCTGCCCCGGCGGCGCGACGGTGACGTCGCGCTCGCCGATCAGGATGCGCCCGCCGCTGACTTCCTCCAGCCCCGCGACCATGCGCAGCAGGCTGGTCTTGCCGCAGCCGGAGGGGCCGAGGAAGACGACGAACTCGCCTTCGGCCACGTCCAGCGACAGGTTCTCGATGACCTGCACCGCGCCATAGCGTTTGCAGACGTTCTCCAACTTCAAGCCAGCCACGTTGGGTGTCTCCGGTTCATTCTTCTTGGGGGATCACAGGCCAGCCATCGTCGGACCAGCTCAGGCGCTTGATGCGCAGATGCGGCTTGCCGCCGCGCTCGGTGTCGTAGGCGTGATGGACCAGCCAGTCGCCGACGACATCCTGGTGGCCGGGGCCCTTCCAGCGCGCACCGCCCGAGAGCAGCGCCGTGCCGCCCGCATCCATCAGGTCCTTGCCATCGCGATCGAGGTACGGGCCTGTCACGCCGCGAGCGCGGCCGACGCGGATGTTGTAGGTGCTCTGCGCGCCGCGGCAGCACAGGTCGTAGGAGGCGAACAGATAGACCCAGTCGCCATGGCGGGCAATCGTCGGCGCTTCGATGCCGCCCTTTCGGCGAGCAATAAAGCGCGTCTCGCCGATAGGGCGCAGCGTGTCGGCACTCAGCTCGGTCAGGCGGATGCCGCCCCAGAAGGAGCCGTAGCTCAGCCACAGCCGCCCGTCGGTGTCGACGAAGAGGTCGGGGTCGATGGCGTTGAAGCCGTCCTCGGCGCGGCTCTGCACGACCAGGCCCTCATCGCGCCAGTCGCCGTCAGGCCTGTCGCTGCTGGCCAGGCCGATGGCCGATCGATTCTTGCCGAAGGTGGAGACGGAATACAGAACCCAGGCGCGGCCGCGATGCTGGAAGAGCTTGGGCGCCCACACGTCCAGGCCCTTGTGCTCGGGCACCGCGTCGGCCCACCAGGTGGGTGGCTCGCCGAACATGGGCGCAAGGCAGCGCCAGGTCTTGCCAGCGTCGGCCGACTCCAGCCGCTGCAGGCCACGGCCGGTCGTGAAGACGAACCAGCGGTCGCCCTGGATCAGCAGCGTCGGGTCATGCGCGCCCGTGTCGCCCTGCGGCTCCCATGCCCACGCATCGCCGGCAAGGAGCCACGCGGAACACAGGATCAGGAGCAATCGCATCACATGCATCTCCGTACGCCGAAGCTCGGCGGCGCGGGACGCCGACCATCGTGCGGCGCAGCCGGTCGGGTTGGGCTACTTGCCCCAGCGAAGCACGAGGGGGTCGAGTCGCTTGGCGGCGTCGAGAAGGCCGGCGCGCACTTCGGGGCTCATCTCGGGGAAGGGGTGGCGCGGCGCATCGCTCTTGATGACGCCGCCTTCCTTCATCAGCGCCTTGGCGGTCAGGATGCCGCCCTGGCGGTTCTCGTAGTTGATCAGCGGCAGCCAGCGGCCGTACTGGGCCACGGCTTCCTCGCGGTCGCCGGCGTGGAAGGCGTCGAAGATCTTGCGGATGCCGTCGGGGAAGCCGCCGCCCGTCATCGCGCCGGTGGCGCCAGCGTCCAGGTCGGCCAGCAGCGTGATGGCTTCCTCGCCATCCCACGGGCCTTCGATGGCCGCGCCGCCGACGCGGATCAGCTCGCGCATCTTGCTGGCGGCCTGCGGCATCTCCAGCTTGAAGTACTTCACGTTGGCAATGTTCTGCGCCATGCGCGCCAGGAAAGGCACCGACAGCGGCGTGCCCGCCACCGGGGCGTCCTGGATCATGATGGGAATGCCGATCGCGTCAGACAGGCGCTGGTAGAAGCTCTCGATCTGGCCTTCGGACACGCGGAAGGTGGCGCCGTGGTAGGGCGGCATGACCATGACCATGGCCGCGCCGAGGTCCTGTGCGAGGCGGCTGCGCTCGATGCAGATCTGCGTCGAGTAATGCGTCGTCGTGACGATGACCGGCACGCGGCCGGCCACGTGCGCCAGGATGGCCCGCGTCAGCGTTTCGCGCTCGGCATCCGACAGCACGAACTGTTCGGAGAAGTTGGCGAGGATGCACAGGCCCGTGGAGCCGGCGTCGATCATGAAGTCGACGCAGCGCAGCTGGCCGGGAACGTCCAGCGTGCCGTCGGCGTGGAAGATGGTCGGTACGACGGGGAAGACGCCGCGATAAGGACGACTGGTGGAGGCGCTCATGGTGCGGGCCCTTGTCTCTGAAGTTGGTTCAAGCGCCGGCTGGCGGCGCAAGGCTGGCTGTCATCGCCGGCATGCCTCTCATTAAAGTATGACTATTTACCCTTGATTATCGGGGTTAACCCGAAATTCGCCGGCTTTGCAAACAAAATAGTATGACTAATAATCCATCTACCGCCCGGCCAAAGCAGCTGGGCCGCCTATCGCAGGAGACAGTCTGATGAGTTCTTACGCCCGCTACCCCAGCCTCCAGGACCGCGGCGTCCTGATCACCGGCGGGGCCACCGGCATCGGTGAAACGCTGGTGGAGACGTTTGCCGAACAGGGCGCCAAGGTGGCCTTCATCGACCTGGCCGCCGACGAGGGCAACGCGCTCGCGGCCCGCCTGGCTGGTTCGCGCCACGCGCCTCAGTTCATGGCGGCGGACCTGTCCAACGTCGATTCCCTGCGCGGGGCCATCGCCGGGTTGCGCGAGCGCAGCGGCCCGTTCACGGTGCTGCTCAACAACGCCGCCAACGACAAGCGCCACGCCGTCGAAGAGACGACGCCCGAGTTCTGGGACGCCAGCGTGGCCGTCAACATCAAGCACCAGTTCTTTACTGCGCAAGCCGTGCTGCCAGACATGAAGGCGGCGGGCTTTGGTTCCATCATCAACTTCGGCTCCATCAGCTGGATGCTCAAGCAGGGCGGCATGCCGGCGTACACGGCGAGCAAGGCGGCGGCGCAGGGCCTGACGCGCTGCCTGGCACGCGACCTTGGCCCGCACAAGATCCGCGTCAACACGCTGGTGCCGGGCTGGGTCATGACCGAGAAGCAATTGAAGCTCTGGGTCACCGAAGAGACCAAGGTCGAGATCGCCAAGGGCCAGTGCATCGACGCGCCGCTGATGCCCCAGCACATCGCCAGCATGGCGCTGTTCCTGGCGGCCGACGACAGCGCCATGTGCACGGCGCAGGACTTCATCGTCGACGGCGGGTGGGCGTGATGCAGCGCCGCGACTATGGCGTGCTGGCCGACGGCCGGCCGGTGCATGAATACACGCTGACCAACGGACTGGGCCTGGCGCTGACGGCCATCACGCTGGGCGGCATCGTCAACGGCCTGTGGGTGCCGGATCGGGAGGGCCGCATCGACAACATCGTGCTCGGCTTCGACAACCTCACAGACTACGCCCTTCGCAACCCCTTCTTCGGCGCCATCGTCGGCCGCTACGGCAATCGCATCGCCGGCGCCAGCTTCGAGCTGGACGGCGAAACCCACACGCTGTCCCGCAACAACGGCCCCAACTGCCTGCACGGCGGCACCGAGGGCTTCGGCCACCGGCTGTGGGCTGCCGAGCCCATCGAGCCCCGCGCCGGCGAGGCCGAGGCACTGCTGTTCACCCTCACCAGCCCGCACGGCGATCAGGGCTTCCCCGGCGAGCTCAAGGTCAGCGTGCGCTATTCGCTGAGCGCGACGGACAACAGCTGGCGCATCGACTACGAAGCCACGACCGACCGCGCCACCGTCGTCAACCTGACGCATCACAACTACTTCAACCTGGCCGGCGAGGGCAGCGCGCTGCGCCACCGCCTGTGCATTCCCGCCTCGCGTTACAGCGAGGTCAATGAGCACCTGATCCCGCAGCGCCACGCCGCGGTCGAGGGCACGCCCTTCGACTTCCGCGCGCCCACCGCCATCGTCGCCCGCATCCGCCAGGCATACCCGCAGCTGCTGCGCGCCAAGGGCTACGACCACAACTGGTTGCTCGACGGCGATCTGGACGCCGACGGCCTGCGCCCCGCCGCCACGCTGGAAGACCCCCACTCCGGCCGCCGCATGGACATGCTGACCAGCGAGCCGGCGATCCAGTTCTATTCGGGCAATTTCCTCGACGGCAGCCTGTGCGGTCCCTGCGGACGCATCTACCGCCAGGGCGACGGCGTGTGCCTGGAGACCCAGCACAACCCCGACTCACCGCACCACGAAGCCAGCAGCGACTGGCCCACCACCGTGCTGAGGCCCGGCGAGGTGTGGCGCAGCACCACAATCCATCGCTTCTCCTGACCGCGAAGAGAACGCCATGGACCTGCCCGCCCACCAATTGACGATGACGGTGCTGATGACGCCGGACACCGCCAACTTCGCCGGCAATGTCCATGGCGGCAACATCCTCAAGCTGCTCGACCAGGTCGCCTATGCCTGCGCCAGCCGCTATGCCGGCCGCTATGTCGTGACGCTGTCGGTGGACCGGGTGATATTCCGCCAGGCCATCCACGTCGGTGAGCTGGTCACCTTCCTGGCCAGCGTCAACATGACCGGCACCTCGTCGATGGAAGTCGGCATCAAGGTCGTGGCCGAGAACATCCGCACGCAGGAGACGCGCCACGTCAACAGCTGCTACTTCACGATGGTGGCCGTGGGCGACGACAACAAGCCGGTGGCCGTGGCGCCGCTGCGCCCCTTCACTCCCGACGAGCGCCGCCGCCACGCGGCGGCCATCGCCCGCAAGCAGGCTCGCGCAAGCCTGGAAGCCTCACCCGATGCAAGCTGAACACCCTTTCGCCCTCGCCCTTGCCCTGGCCAACAACCTTGGCGAAGGGATCCAATGGCATGCCGCGAGTGGCCGCTGGTGGTGGACCGATATCGAAGGCGCCTGCATCTACGCCTGGACCCCGGGCGACAGCGCCACGCTGCAGGTGCGCCTGCCCGAGCGCGTGGGCAGCTTCGTGCATGGCCGCTCCGGCGCCATCATCCTGGCCATGGCCAAGCGCCTCGCGCGCCTGACGCTACCCGACCTGCAGGCCACCGGCAGCATCGCTGCCGAGCCCGAGACCCTCACGCCACTGGAAGCCCACCTGCCCACCACGCGTGCCAATGACGGCCGCTGCGACCGCAGTGGCAACTTCGTCTTCGGCACGCTGGACGAAGCCAACCCGCGCCAGCGCATCGGCAGCTTCTACCAGTACTCGCTGGCCCACGGCCTGCGCCGGCTGGCGCTGGACGGCGTGAGCATCTCCAACAGCATCTGCTTCAGCCCCAACGGCAAGCGCATGCACTACTGCGACACGACCACCCCTCGCATGATGGTCTGCGACTACGACGCGGACAGCGCCCAGGTCAGCGAGCCGCGCCTGTTCGCGAGGAAGGAATTCGACGACAACTGCTGGCCGGACGGTTCCGTCATCGATGCCAAGGGTTGTTTGTGGAATGCCGAGTGGGGCAACGCGGCGGTGGCCCGCTACGCGCCCGACGGCCGGCTGCTGGGGCGCTATTCGGTGCCAGTCAGCAATGTCACCTGCCCCGCGTTTGGCGGCCCGGCCGATGACCAGATCCTCGTCACGACGGCCCGCGAAGGCCTCAGCACCGCCGACCTGATGGCCCGCCCGCTGTCGGGCAGCCTGTTCGGCATGACCATTGAGCCCGGCCTCTACCTGCCCGACCCGCTGTTCAACGACGCCTGATCACCGCTTGCCGGGTTTCTGCACCCAGGCGTCCATCCAGTCGGACCCCGACAGCACGCGGCGCGAGCGCCACATCTCGTCGCGCGGCGGAACAAGTGCGACGGGCTTGGCCTGTGGTTTAGGCCGGTGCTGCGCGGCTTCGGTTGTGACGCTGACGTGTTGAAGGGGTCGCATGCGAGCTCCTCGTGCATCGGGACTGTGCCACTCTGGGTAGCGGGGTACCAAGCCGGTATCAAGCTTGGTTCCCTCGAGTCAAGAACGCATAAGGATCGCGATCGGATGACTCGCTTAGATCCTGAAGCCCAGCTTTTAGACCTTCGTCAGACTCCGGGCGATGCCTGAGTCCCGCAAGTCAGTGGGGTGCGTCTTGCAGGCGGGCTTGCAGGCGCAGCAACAGCGGCGCCGGCACGGCGTTTCGGCGCTCAGCCGAGGCGATGAGAGACCGGACGAGGCCACGCATGGCCTCGCCGTCAATGGCGCCTGCCGCGGAGCCATCCGGCGCGCGCGCGATGTAGTCGCCCAGCCTTTGCCCAAAGCCAGGCGGTGCCGCCGGCCTGAGGCTGGCCTGGACCGATGCCCATTCAGGTGTGGGCAGCACCAGCGTCTCGGTCTCGGTCTTGGCGCAGGCCGTGCAGTCGCGCGAGCTCAAGCAGAAGTCTGGCATGGGTTTGTCCTGGATGCCCACATGCTCGAAACATATGCAGTTCTCCGGCGTGCCCGAAGCACCCACGGGGCCGGAGATCGACGCCAGCAAGAGCACCACCAGCGCGCGCACGGCTCTAGGAACGGCGCCGAGCGGCCCCGATTGCACAGAGGCCGACGAGCCAAAGCGCAAGCGTCGCGGGCTCAGGGACCGACGAGATGAAACCACCCGCCGTCGCGTTGGCAAAACTAACGAGTTCGACTTGGAAGCCTTGGATGGCCGGGTCCGGCGCGCCAATCGGGTCTTTGTCGGCGCCGGTGCCCGTGCTGCTTGGCGTGACCTGCAGGACCGGCGTCAGCCGTGCCATCAGGTCGACAGACGCAGTTCCGCCTTCGAGCACGTTGAAGGTGTTGGTGAATCCGCCGGACGTGAACCGGACGAAGTCGGCGCTCGCGATGGGGTCGTTCGTGTTGGTCGTATTGGTGATGGCCAGCTGCGAGTGGTAGGTGAAGTTGGCTTCGGAGACATTCGCAAAGTTCATCGCTATATCGAGGCCGATCGCGTCGAGCGCACTTCCAACCTGCGTTGCACCGTTGTGATAGGTCAAGGTCCCGAGTTTGAACAAGTCACCCACCACAGGGGAAAAGGCTGCCGCGGTGAAGCTCAGCGAACCTGGTTCGCCGATGCCCCAGTTCACGGCGGGCGTGCCCAGCCCGGAACAGGTGGCCGGTGGGCAGCCGGGTGTCGGACTGGTGAACGTTGCGCTGGACGAGCCAACCGTCGCGGGTTTCATGGTCCAGCCCCAAGTCACGCCGCCGCGCACGGTGATGCCCGTGGCGCCGTCATATTCCACCGCATAAAGGCTGGCGTTCCAGGTCACCGGATTGACGGCATTGAGCGCGTTGGCGCCGCGCTTCGAATAGTCGCTGAACGCAACCGACTTGCTGGTTGACTTTCCGGCCACTTCGCTGGTGGTCCAGTAGAAGGGCAGGTTATCGTCGTTCGGACGTGGGTCAATGTAGGGCGTAGACGCGCCACCGAGAGGCTGGTTGGTGTCGATGAACTGCAGCCAGTGCAGTTGGTGCCCCGCGGCAACGGCGCTGGTTTGACTGTAAGTTGCGGTGAACTGTGCACCCCCACTGCCCTGATTCCATCCTGCCGAATAGGTCCCTGGGGTGATGCTGCTGCCGGCCACTCCACCGGCGGTATTCACTGTCCAACCCGGATAGGCAGAGGTGACGAGCGAGGTGTTGAATCCTGCGCTCCCGATGGACGTCTGAGGCACCACGCGGACGACCGCATTCCCGTCCGCTGAAAGCGCATAGTCCGCTGCGCTCGTGGGCGCCGCAATGGCGAGCAAAAGCAAAGATGCCCAGACCGTTTTGCCGGTGAAGTTCAACATGGAGACTCCCTCTTTTGAGATGGGCGCAGTACACCGGTTGTAGCAAGGGACAGTCAATGCTTGTCGGCCGAGCTGCGGCCTCATGCACGACGTTCCTCCTCAACTTGGAGGAGGATTGTGCGGTTAGGGATTCGTTCTTGTGCCGTTGTGGCGCCGACTCCAGAAATCCCTACTTGCCGATGCAAAAGCTGCTGAAGAT
>NZ_JBFULE010000045.1:0-18807 GCF_056400485.1 Roseateles sp. P5_B10 | reverse complement strand
GCGCGGAAGGCGAGGGCACGCGCCCGTCGCTGACGCCGCGCTACTCCGGCAGCTTGTGGACGACCTACAAGATCACGCCGCAATGGCGCGTTGGCGGCGGCTTCAACGCTCGCAGCGGTCAGCAGCCCAACCGCAACCCCGGCTTCTACGCGCCCAAGTTCATCATCGGCAACCTGATGGCCGAATACACCGTCGTCGAGGACGCGCTGCTGTTCCGCCTCAACGTCGACAATGTGACCAACAAGCGCTACGCCGACACCCTCTACACGGGCCACTACATCCCGGGCAAGGGCCGCGTCGTCGCGCTGACGGGCACCTACAAGTTCTAACCTCCTCCCAAAAGGCCCGCGCCACGCCATGCTGCTGAAGATCCCCCAGATCCTCGACGCTGCCGGCGTGGCCCGGGCCCGCGAACTGCTGGCCATCGCTCCGTGGGCCGATGGCCGCAGCACTGCCGGCCGCCAGGCCGCGCAGGTCAAGAACAACGAACAGCTGCAGCCCCTGAGCGAGAAAGATCGCGAACAGCACCGCGAGCTGCAGGCGCTGGTGTTGCAGGCGCTGGAGAAGCACCCGCTGTTCTTCTCCGCCACGCTCCCGAAGCGCGTGCTGCCGCCGCTGTTCAACCGATACGCCGGGGCGAGCAACGCCTACGGCAGCCATGTCGACCAGGCCGTGCGCTATCTGCCAGGTGGCGCGCAGCGCGTGCGCACCGACATCTCCTGCACCCTGTTCCTGAGCGAGGTCACCGACTACGACGGTGGTGAGCTCGTCATCGCCGACACCTTCGGCGAGCAGCGCGTCAAGCTCGCCGCCGGCGACCTCGTCGTCTATCCCGGCAGCAGCGTGCACCGCGTCGAACCCGTCACGCGCGGCGAGCGGCTGGCCAGCTTTTTCTGGATCGAGAGCATGGTGCGCTCGGACGATCAGCGCCGCCTGCTTTACGAGATGGACATGAGCCTGATGAAGCTGCGCGGTGAACTGGGCGAGACGGACGAGCTGGTGCAGCTGACCGGCACTTATCACAACCTCTTGCGCATGTGGGCGGACACGTGACAGCGCCCCGCATCGAATCGCTGCCGGATGGCCTGGCCAATCTGGCCGACTTCGAAGCGCCCGCCCAGACCCGCGTCGATGCCAAGGCCTGGGCCTATCTGAACGGCGGTGCCGCCGACGAGATCACGCTGCGCGCCAACCGCGCGGCCTGGGACGCCATCAAGCTGCAGCCCCGCGTGCTGCGCGACCTCTCCGGCGGCCACACGCGCGTGACGCTGCTCGGCCGCGAGCTGCGCCACCCCATCCTGCTGGCGCCCATCGCCTACCAGCGCCTTTTTCATGCCGACGGCGAGCTGGCCATCGCCCATGCCGCCGCCGCCCAGCAGGCCGGCCTCATCCTCAGCGCCCAGGCCAGCGTGACGATGGAAGATGTCGCCGCACCGATGCTGGCCGACCGGAGTGCCGGCCCGCTGTGGTTCCAGCTCTACTGGCGTGACGACCGCGACTTCATGCGTGCGCTGCTCCAGCGCATCGAAGCCACCGGCTACCAGGCCCTGGTGCTCACCGTTGATGCACCCGTGCACGGCGCGCGCGACCGTGAGCGCCGCATCGGCTTCAAGCTGCCCGATGACATCCGCGCGGTGAACCTCGGCGGCGTCAAGAAGCCGCTGAACCTGCAGCCCGGCCAGAGCGCGCTCTTCGACGGCCTGATGCCGCGCGCCGCCACCTGGCGTGAGATCGACTGGCTGCGCGCCGAGAGCCGGCTGCCGCTGCTGCTCAAGGGCGTCACGCACACCGACGATGCGCGTGAAGCCCTGGCCCGCGGCGTGACCGGCTTCATCGTCTCCAACCACGGCGGCCGCACGCTGGACACGCTGCCGCCCACCGCCGAACTGCTGCCACCGCTGCGGGCCGCCCTCGGGCCCGACGTGCCGCTGCTCGTCGACGGCGGCATCCGCCGCGGCACCGATGTGCTCAAGGCCATGGCCCTGGGTGCCAACGCCGTGCTGCTCGGCCGCCCCTACGTTCATGCCCTCGCCGCCAGCGGTGCGCTGGGCGTGGCGCATGCGCTGCGCCTGCTGCGCGACGAACTCGAGATCGCCATGGCGCTCTCCGGCTGCAAGACTCTCGCCGACGCCGGCCCGGCGCTGCTCTGGCCAGGCAACTCCCGTTGAAAGGCTCACCATGAAATTCCTCGCCTCCCTTCTCCTCGCTTTCACCGCCTCCGCCGCCTTCGCTCACGGCAACGTCTCCTGCCCCGCCGTGCCCAAGGAAGAGAAGAAGCCGCAGATGGAACTCCAGAAAAAACTCGAAGGCGAAGGCTGGAAGGTCCGCAAGGTCCAGAACTACAACGGCTGCTACGAGGTTTACGGCTTCGATGGCGCCGGCAAGAAGGCCGAGGCCTTCTTCAATCCCAAGACCTTCGAGCGCGTCTATCCGGAAGGCGAGCAGCCCGCCGAGAAGAAGTAGATCAGCATGCGCGTGCGCGTCTGGGACGGCCTTGTGCGCCTGCTGCACTGGACGCTGGCGGCCGCCGTCGCGACCGCGTGGATCAGCGGGCACTGGCCGCCCAGCCACTTCGACGCCTGGCACCACACTGCCGGCTATGTCGCGGGCGCGGCCGTGATGCTGCGGCTGGCCTGGGGCTTCGTTGGCCATGGCTACGCGCGCCTCGCCCAGTTCGTGCGCCGGCCGCGCACGGTGCTGGCCTATGCCCGCGCGATGCGCGCCGGGCGCGAGCGGCGCTACGTCGGCCATAACCCGCTGGGCGGATGGATGGTGCTGGCGCTGTGGTCCACGGCCGCCTTGCTGACGCTCAGTGGCTGGCTCTACACGACCGACTGGCTGTGGGGCTACGAGTGGCTGTCGGACCTGCACGCGGCGCTCGCCTGGCTCGTCGCGACCCTCGTGGTCGGCCATCTCGGCGGCGTCCTTTTGACGAGTTGGCGGCATCGCGAGAACCTCGTTGGCGCCATGTTCAGCGGCATGAAGCGCGCGCCCGGCAGCGACGACATCGCCTGACTGCAAGGCCCGTGAAGGCMCAAGTGATGCGGCCTAGCGACAAGCAGGGCCTCAAAGGCCCGATTTCATGGGCCTTTGCGGGTCATCCCCTCTATGAAAGCCTTCTCTTCCCCTAGGGAGCGCAGTACCATCGCCGCCGCAGGGTGCTAGAGAGTATTGAAGGCTTACGCGGCCTTCACCCGGACCCGGCACATCAACAACCTTTGATGGAGTGAATCGACATGGCAACTGCGAAGAAGGCCGCGCCCGCGAAGAAGGCGGCGGCACCGGCTAAGAAGGCCGCACCGGCGAAGAAGGCAGCAGCGCCCGCAAAGGCGCCTGCAGCAAAGAAGGCAGCTCCGGCCAAAAAAGCCGCGGCACCTGCGAAGAAGGCAGCTCCGGCCAAAAAAGCCGCARCACCCGCCAAGAAGCGCACGCCCAACGCCGCCTTCATGAAGGCCCTCACCCCCAGCGCCGCTCTTGCGGCCATCGTCGGCGCAGCTCCCCTGCCGCGCACCGATGTGACCAAGAAGGTCTGGGAATACATCAAGAAGAACAAGCTGCAGGATGAGCTGCAGAAGCGTGTCATCAACGCCGACGCCAAGCTGAAGGAAATCTTCGGCAAGGCCAAGGCCGACATGTTCGAGATGACCAAGCTGATCAACAGCCACCTGAAGTGAAGCGGCGCCGCGCAAGCGGCCTCGTCAACACAAGCCCGGTTCTACCGGGCTTTTTTTCGTCCATATCAGCTGACCGTGGCACAGCGGGTTCACTGCTATTGCAGCGGCGGGCCGACCCTAGCCCAGCAGCTTGTGCAACCCGGCCTGCAACACCGGCACGTCGATGGGTTTGAGCCAGTAGTCGTCGAACCCCGCCGCGCGCGCGGCGCGCACGACGGCACCCGGGTTGTCGGCCGAGAGCGCAACCCAGCGAGCGCTCAACGCGGCGGCCAGGCTGGCGTCCGCGGCCACGCGTTCGCGCAACTCCAGGCCGGTCATGTCGGGCAGGTTCATGTCGACCAACACCAGMGCCGGCTGGCATTCGGCCAGGGCCGCCAGGGCCTCGGCGCCTGTCTCGACCATGCGCAGCTCCCAGCCCTGCAGCAGCCGGAACACCTCCTCCATCAGGATCAGGTGGATGCGGTCGTCTTCGACGTAAAGCACCAGCGGCGCGGCGCGGTCTGACATGGGAGGTCGGGGGAGATACAGCGGCAGGCACGATAGCAGCAATGGCGGGCCCGCCCGGCGCCGCGGTGGCGGCAATCGTTTTCACGGTTTCGCGTGACTTATCTCACTCCGCAGACACCCCCTCTTTGCGGGTCTTCAACGCGTATAAACCCTTGCCTTCCCTAATACTAGGGACATGCGCCCTGGTTCGGGCGCGTCCCTTTTATGGGGCCCTCCGATGTCCTTGATCGCCACCCTCGCCCTTGCCGTTTCCGCCGGCTCCACGCTGCCCCAATGCAGCTGGGACCGCCCCGGCGTCAACCCGTTCATGGGTGACGTGGTCGCGGCTGTCGATCGCTATCAGGACATCCCGGTAGCCACGCGCGAGAAGCTCAAGGCCCGCATGAAGGCGCGCAACTATGACGACATCGCCGTCATCGAGCGCGACGGCATCAAGGGCAAGGCGACCTACGCCCCCGAGATCCGCGACATGCATTTCGGCCCCGGCGCCGTCTGCCGCACCGTGACGCGCAGCAAGTGGACGGCGACGACGCAGGAGCGCGGCCTTGTCTATTGCGAGGACGGCCATTGCATCCTGGTGCCCACCGTCTGCCGCAACGTCAGCCGCATCAAGCGCCTTGGCAAGCCCAGCGCCGTGGCACCGGCCCAGGCCGCCAACGTCGCCTCGTCGACCCGTGAAGGCGAAGACRTCACGCCGCTGGAGTTTGAGGCGCCCGCCGCCGGCCCGATGGCCGCTGCGGCACCCGACAGCTTTGCCACTGCCTCCGGTGTGCCGGCGCTCGGTGGCTCGGCCTCCCAGGGCAGCGGCCTGCTGGCGGGCGGCAGCGCGCCCAGCCCCGCCGGCCCGGGCGGCGGCGGTCCCGGCCTCGTCAATATCGGCATGCCCGGCCTGCCGCCTGGCACGATCCGTCCCGCCGATGGCCCCATCGACCTGCCGAACACGCCGGCCGTGCCCGAGCCCGGCACCTGGGCCATGATCGCCCTGGGCCTGCTCGTCATCATCTTCAGGGCGCGCCAGAGGCGCCGTTGATCAACGCTTGAGCAACGGCGCCAGGTAGCGCCCCGTGTGGCTGGCCTCACAGGCCGCCACGTCCTCAGGCGTGCCCGCCACCAGCAGCGTGCCGCCGCCGGCACCGCCTTCCGGCCCCATGTCGATGAGCCAGTCGGCCGTCTTGATGACGTCCAGGTTGTGCTCGATGACGACGATGGTGTTGCCCGCGTCGCGCAGCTGGTGCAGCACCTTCATCAAGAGGGCGATGTCGGCAAAGTGCAGGCCGGTGGTGGGTTCATCCAGGATGTAGAGGGTGCGGCCGGTGTCGCGCTTGGACAGCTCCAGCGCCAGCTTGACGCGCTGCGCCTCGCCGCCCGACAGCGTCGTCGCGCTCTGGCCCAGCTTCACATAGCCCAGGCCCACGTCCAAGAGCGTCTGCAGCTTGCGCGCCAGCGCCGGCACGGCGTTGAACAGCTCGTAGGCGTCCTCCACCGTCATGTTCAGCACCTGGGTGATGTTCTTGCCCTTGTAGAGCACCTCCAGCGTCTCGCGGTTGTAGCGCCGGCCCTGGCAGACGTCGCAGGGCACGTACACATCCGGCAGGAAGTGCATCTCCACCTTCAGCACGCCGTCGCCCTGGCAGGCCTCGCAGCGGCCGCCGGCCACGTTGAAGCTGAAGCGCCCCGGGCCGTAGCCGCGTTCGCGCGCGGTGTTCATCTCGGCGAACAGCTCGCGGATGGGCGTGAACAGGCCGGTGTAGGTGGCGGGGTTGGAGCGCGGCGTGCGGCCGATGGGTGACTGGTCGACGTTGATGACCTTGTCAAAGGCGTCCAGGCCCTCGATCTCGTCATAGGGCGCCGGGTCGGCGTGGCTGCTGTAGAGCTTCTTGGCGACGGCCGTGTAGAGCGTGTCGTTGACCAGCGTGCTCTTGCCGGAGCCCGACACACCGGTCACACAGGTGAACAGGCCCACCGGGATCTCGACCGTCACGCCCTTGAGGTTGTTGCCGCGCGCATTGACGATGCGCAACCGGGACTCCTGCACGGGCTTGTGCCGCTCGGCGGGCACCTCGATGCGTGCCACGCCGCTGAGGTACTGGCCCGTCAAGGAATTCGGGTTGGCCGCCACCTGATCAGGCGTGCCCTGGGCCATGACCTGGCCGCCATGCACGCCGGCGCCGGGGCCGAGGTCCAACACCCAGTCGGCGGCGCGGATGGCGTCCTCGTCGTGCTCCACCACCAGCACCGAATTGCCCAGGTCGCGCAGCCGCCGCAGCGTCGCGATCAACCGGTCGTTGTCGCGCTGGTGCAGGCCGATGCTGGGCTCGTCCAGCACATACATGACGCCGGTGAGRCCCGAGCCGATCTGGCTGGCCAGGCGGATGCGCTGGGCCTCGCCGCCGGACAGCGTCTCGGCGCTGCGGTCCAGGCTCAGGTAGTTCAGGCCGACGTCGTTGAGGAAACGCAGCCGCGACGCGATCTCGCGAATGACCTTGTCGCCGATCTCGGCCTTGTTGCCCTTGAGCTTGAGCGTCTCGAAATAGTCCAGGCACTCGCGCAGCGTCGAATGCTCGACCTCGAAGATTGGCCGGCCCTTCACGCCCGTCGGCGCATCGGCTGGCTGCAGCACGACATGCCGTGCTTCACGGCGCAGCCGCGAACCCTCGCAGGCCGTGCAGGGCTTGGCAGCCATGTAGCGCGCCAGATCCTCGCGCACGGCGGCTGAATCGGTCTCCTTGTAGCGCCGCTGCAGGTTGGGCAGGATGCCCTCGAAGGGATGCTGGCGCTTGACCGAGCGCTTCTTGCCCGCGGCCGTCTCGGCCTGGTAGACGAAGCTGATGTCTTCGGTACCCGAGCCGCGCAGCAGCACCTCCTGGGCAGTGGCCGGCAGGCTGTCCCACGGCGCCTCGACGTCGAACTTGTAGTGGGCCGCCACCGACTCCAGCAGCGAGAAGGTGTAGGGGTTGCGCCGGTCCCAGCCCTTCACCGCGCCACTGGCCAGCGACAGCGTCGGGAAGGCGACGACCCGGTCGGCGTCGAAGACGGTGACCTGGCCCAGGCCCTCGCAGCTCGGGCAGGCGCCCACCGGCGAGTTGAAGGAGAACAGCCGCGGCTCCAGCTCCGGCAGCGAATAGGAACAAACCGGGCAGGCGAACTTGCTGGAGAACAGTGTCGTCTGCTCGCTGTCCATGTTCATCACCAGGGCCCGCCCGTCGGCCAGGCGCAGCGCCGCCTCGAAGCTCTCGGCCAGGCGCTGGCGCAGCGAATCCGCCGCGTCATGGCGCAGCTTGATGCGGTCGATGACGACGTCGATGTCGTGCTTCTCGGCCTTCTTCAGCGCCGGGATGTCGGGCGCCTCCACCGTGGCGCCGTCGACGCGAAAGCGCACATAACCCTGGGCCTGCAGGTCGGCGAACAGCTCGACGAACTCGCCCTTGCGGTCGCGCACCACCGGCGCCAGCAGCATCAGCTTGGCCTCGTCCGGCATGGCCAGCACGGCGTCCACCATCTGGCTGACCGACTGCGCCTCCAGCGGCAGGTCGTGGTCGGGGCAGAAGGGCGTGCCGGCGCGGGCATAGAGCAGGCGCAGATAGTCGTGGATCTCGGTGACCGTGCCGACGGTCGAGCGCGGGTTGTGCGACGTTGCCTTCTGTTCGATGGAGATCGCGGGGGACAGGCCCTCGATGATGTCCACGTCGGGCTTGTCCATCAGCTGCAGGAACTGCCGCGCGTAGCTGGACAGGCTCTCGACATAACGCCGCTGGCCCTCGGCATACAGGGTGTCGAAGGCGAGCGACGACTTGCCCGACCCGGACAGCCCCGTGATGACCACCAGCGCATGGCGCGGCAGGTCGACGTCGATGTTCTTCAGGTTGTGCGTGCGCGCACCGCGCACGCGGATGAATCGGGATTCAGGAGGCGCGGGCAAATCCGGGAGGGCCATGGCAGTTTTCACAAGCGAACCGGACATGATAGGCCGCCACAATCTGGCGCGTCCAAACCACGCTACCGCACATGAAGTACCGCCTCGCCGCTGCCCTGCTTGCAGCCGCCACCGCGCTGGGTGCCAGCACGGGCGTCAGTGCCGCAGAGCCGCCGTCCGCCGCCGCCTTCTTCAAACGCGCGGCGGTGCGCGCGCCCAAGCTCAGCCCCAGCGGCCGCTATCTCGCCATTCAGGCCGCCGGCAAGGGTGACCGCATCTGGCTGGCCGTGCTGGACCTGCAGACCATGCAGCCGCCCAAATTCATCGCCGGCTTCAATGACGCTGACATCTCGACCCACCATTGGATCAGCGAGGACAGGCTGGTGTTCGACGTGTCCGACTCTCCGGACGGCACCACGCGCGTCAACGGCCAGGGCCTGTGGGCGGTCGACCGGGAAGGCGCCAACCTCCGCCAGCTGATCAAGACCGACAAGCCCTTCGTCACCACGGCGACGCTGATCAACGATCGGCGGCTGGACTTCAACTGGGTGCTGCACAGCGTGCCGCCGGGGCTGGACGGCGGCGAGGTCATCGTCCTGCGCCGGCCTTGGTCGAACGAACGCGAGGCCACGGGCGTGCAACTGGCGCGGCTGGACACCCGCACYGGGCTCACGCGCACGCTCAGCGCGGGCATGCCCGACCACACCAGGAATTGGCTGCTCGACTGGCGCGGCGAACCCCGCGTCATCGACACCGAGCACCAGGGCCGCAGCCAGCTGTTCAGCCGCGACGATGCGGGCCGCTGGCAGCCCTGGTACGACGACGACCCCCACGCGCGTAAGCACCCGTGGCCGATCTGGGCCGGGCCGGACGGCCTGATGCTGGGCGAGCGCGGCTACGGCGGCTATGACGCCGTCTTCCGCGTCGACCCCAAGACCGGCAACGCGGACGGGGAACCGCTGATCTCCACGCCCGGCTACGACTTCGAAGGCCGACTCRTCACCGAGCCCGGTACAGGCCGGCTGCTGGGCGTGCGCTTTGAAACCGACGCGCCCGGCACCGTGTGGCTGGACAAGGCGATGAAGGCCGCCCAAGCCGACATCGACGCTCGCCTGCCTGGCAGCGTCAACCTGATCGAATGCCTGCGCTGCGTGCAAGCCAGCCACTTCATCGTCACCTCGCTGTCCGACGTGCGCCCGCCGCTGTACTACCTATACGAGACGGCCGAGAAGCAGCTGCAGTCGCTGGCCGGCACCCGCACCGACCTGCCGGCCGCCGCCATGGGACAGCGCGACTACCACCGTATCAAGGCCCGCGACGGCCTGGAGCTGCCGGTGCTGGTCACGCAGCCGGCCGGCGGCGTCAAGGGCGCCACGCCTACCGTCGTGCTGGTGCATGGCGGGCCTTATGTCCGCGGCACCCACTGGTCATGGTCACCCTATGCCMAGTTCCTCGCCAGCCGCGGCTACCTCGTGCTGGAACCGGAATTCCGCGGCAGCACCGGCTACGGCTTCAAGCACTTCAAGGCCGGCTGGAAGCAATGGGGCCTGGCCATGCAGGACGACCTCGCCGACACCCTGGCCTGGGCCGTGAAACAGGGCTGGGCCGACCCCAAGCGCGCCTGCATCATGGGCGCCAGCTATGGCGGCTACGCCGCCATGATGGCCGCCGTCACGCAGCAGGACCTGTTCAAGTGCGCCGTCAACTGGGTGGGCGTGACCGACATCGGCCTGCTGAGCAGCATCAGCTGGAGCGACATGTCCGACGAGTGGAAGGATTACGGCATGAAGCGCCTCGTGGCCGACCCGGACAGCGACGCCGAGCAGATGCGCAAGACCTCGCCGCTGGCGCGCGCCAGCGAGATCCGCATGCCGCTGCTGATGGCCTACGGCGGCGAGGACCGGCGCGTGCCGCTGAAGCACGGCACCGAGATGAAGGCCGCGCTGCGCGCCGACCAGCCGCTGGAATGGGTGGTCTACCCCGACGAAGGCCACGGCTGGTTCAACCTGAAGACCAACGAAGACTTCTGGGGGCGCGTCGAGCGCTTCCTGGCCAAGAACCTGGCGGCGAAGAACTAGCGGTTTGTCGCGGCCGCATGCAGCTCGCGGCCCGCGTCTGGCGATTCATCGCAGCGCCATGGCGGCGCCCGTGTCCAGTGACGAAACTGCTTCCATCGACACAGCAAACCCGCTGAACGAAACCCCAAGGAAGCATCATGAAAGCCACCGTCCTGATCCAAGCCGCCGCCGTCGCCGCCTTCGTGTTCACCGCCTTCGCCGCCAGCGCCGCCCCCCAAGAAGTCACCAAGCTGCCCCGCGTCGTCATCACCGGCAAGGCCACGCAGGAAGTCGCCCAACTGCCGCGCGTCGTCATCACCGGCTACGCCGTGCGTGAAGTCGCCCAGCTGCCGCGCGTGACCATCACCGGACACCGCGTCTGAGTCCCACATGAGGATTCAAATGACCCAGGAACACCGAGCCGAGTCGCCGGCGCAGCAGGCCGACGGCCCAGGCTGTGCCGACGACTCGGCTTGGCGTGAAAAAATCACGCGTCTGTGAAAGACAATCCAGGCTTCTGATTGGAGCCTGCTTGTGAAAGAAGAGCTGCGCAAACGCCGGTCCTGGCTGGATGGCTTCATGGCTTATCCAGCACCGGCCGGCCTGAGCGAAACCGCACTGCGCGAGAACATCATCCTGCTCGACCAGGCGCTCTACACGCTGTGGGGCCTGGGCGACAACCTGATCTACGCCTGGACACCCGAGCCGCGCGGCCTGCGCGTGCTGGTCGCGCCGCACCAGATGCTGACCGAGTACACGCTGGGTGACGGCACCTCGCCGCTGACCGAGGTGACGCGGCGCACGCGGCTGCTGGACAACCTGCTGTCCAACCAGGAGCACCTCGAAAAGCAGGCCTTCGACAGCGTGGCCGCCGCGCTGAGTGTGGTGCCCAAGCTCATCGAGCTGCCCTTCAACCCCGAGCGGGGCCTGGGCCTGCCGCTGATCGCGGCCATCGCGGCGCGCTACGGCATCCGCCTCGTCGAGGACCGCGCCGTCATCCTGTTCGACGCGGTCGGCTTCTCGCTGCTGACGCCGCTGCAGCAGGTGGTGCAGCTCAACAGCCTGTCCTGCTCGGTCAACGCGGCCTACGCCAAGTTGCTGGACCGCGAGATCAACATCAACTTCGCCCGTACGACGACCGGCGACGGTTTCTACATCTGGAACCGCATGCGTGGCGTCGAGGCCAATGTCGAGCTGTACCAGCTGATGCAGTTCATCCTCGCCGACAACGCGCTGGCGCTCGAGCGCGCGACGCGCCCCGAGTCGGTGCCCAAGCTGCGCGCGTGCTTCCACGTCGGCTCGCACTACGAGTTCTACCAATCCGAAGGCCTCAACCCCACGTCCTTCAGCTATTTGGTCGGCCAGGTCACGATCGAGCTCGCCCGCATGATCGAGCGCGCCGAACCGGGCCAGATCCTGGTCGGCAAATTCAACACGCTGATGCACGACGAGGTCAACGGCGAGGACGTGCACATCGACAGCCTGGACTTCGTCGAGCGCACGCGGGCGCCGCTGCGCAGCCTCAATGGCCTGAAGCTCGCCGGCTCCGAGGTCGACGAGATCGCCTGCTACCTGACCGGCCGGCGCGACTCGACCGGGCTTTGGGGCATCAGCGAATACCACATGGCCGACAAGCACGGCTTGATCCACCGCGTCTACAACGCCAAGATCAACATCCATCGCCGCAACGGCGAGCCCATCTACCTCGGCCTGCGCGAGGAAGACCTGCCTCCCGACGCGCCGCGCACCGTGGCGGACACGGATTTCGTGCCGCTGCAAGGTTGACGACGGTCAGCAGGCGACAAGAGCTAGAGCAGAGCCCCCAGAACGGCCTGTTCATGCGGTCAGCCCCGAAGCGCAACGGCTAGGATGACCAGCGCCGTGACCGAGTCCTCCGCGCCCTTCGCTGCCCCCCCTGCGCCTGTCGGCCAGCGCCGACTGCTAACCCTGCTGTTCGCCGACCTCAGCGGCTCCACCGCCATGGCCGAGTGGATGGAGGCCGAGCACTATGCGGCGATGCTCGGGGGCTTGCGCGCGCTGTACGAGCGCATCGTGCCCCACCACGGCGGCGTCATCGCCCGCATCCAGGGCGACGGCATGCTGGCCGTCTTCGGCCACCCCGACGTGCGCGAGGACGATGGCCGCCGCGCCACCGAGGCCGCGCTGGAACTGCACGCCGCCGTGCGCGAGTTGCTGCCGCCCGGCCCCCGCCCCGCCGACTTCCCCGGCCTGGCCCTGCACAGCGGCATCCACGCCGGCATCGTCCTCGTCAACGACGGCGACCAGATGCGTGGCCGCTTCGAGCTGCTCGGCAACGCACCCAATATCGCGGCCCGCCTGTCCGAGGCCGCCAAGCGTGACGAGATCATCGCCAGCGAAGAGAGCCTGGGCCTGCAGAGCCAGTTTTTCGACACCGGCCCGCGCTTCTCGCTGCAGCTGAGGGGCCGTGCGACGCCGCTGGCCGCCTACCGTGTGTTCGGCCGCGCACCGGTGGGCCGGCGCTTCGAGGCCAGCATGCGCCGCGGCCTCGCCCCCTTCGTCGGCCGCGGCGGCGAGCTGGCAACCCTGGAGGCCACGCTCGCGCGCGCGCTGCAGGGCGGCACGCTGTGGCTGGGCATCCGCGCCGGCGCGGGCGTGGGCAAGACCCGGCTCACCGAGGAATTCCTGCGCCACGCCCAGGACCAGGCCGTCCAGATCCACCGCGGCTATTGCGAGAGCTACCTCAGCGCCGAGCCGCTGCAGCCCTTTTTGCAGATGCTGCGCGCCATGGACATGCATGACGGCGGCCTGCACGACGCACCGCCCGAACTCTTCGCCGCCCAGCACAGCCAACCCGGCCAGCGCGCCGACGCCCTGCTGACCCTGCTGCTCGCGCTGGCGCGGCGCATGCCCCAGCTCGTCTTCATCGACGACCTGCAATGGGCCGACGACGCATCACTGCGCCTGCTGCATCGGCTGCGCGCCGCTGCCGATCGTGAGCGCCTGCCGCTGCTGCTGCTGACCGCCAGCCGACCGCAGCCCGCCTTGCCGGGGGCCAACGACGGCGATGCCGACCTCATCGAGTTGCCGCCGCTGACCGAGACCGAGGCCGCTCGCGCCGTGCAGCAGCTGCTGCCGCAGATCGACCCCTTCATCGCCGCCGAGGTGCAGCGCCACGCCGGCGGCAATCCCCTCTTCATCGAGGAGCTCTGCCACGCCGCGGCCGACACGGGTGAAGGCCTGGTCGCCGGGCCGAGCAGCTCGGCCTGGCTGGCCGCCCTCGTCGAATCCCGCGTCGGCCGCCTGCCGCCCGAGCAGGCGCAGCTGGTGCGCGTGGCGGCCGTCATCGGCAATGTCATCCCGTCCTGGCTGCTGCAGGCGTTGTCCGGCTGCGGGGAGCAGCACCCCGCCGTGCAGGCTTTGGCGGCCCAGGACTTCATCTTCCCGGACCAACGCCCCGGTCATCTGCGCTTCAAGCACGGCATCACGCGCGACGTCGTCTACGAGGCCACCGGCCTGCACCAACGCCAGGCCCTGCACCGGCGCATCAGCGTCGAACTGGCAGAACACGGTGGCCAGGACCTGCACGAACAGCTGGCCTATCACGACGCCGCCGCCAACGACTGGCCCGCCGCCGCCCACCACGCCGAAGCGGCCGGTGACCAGGCCCTGGCCGCCTCGGCGCTGGACCGGGCCAAGAAGCAGTTCCGCGCCGCCCTGGCCGCGCTGGAGTTTCTTCCCGACGGTGCGGAGCGCCGGCGCCGCTGGGTTGGCATCGCCCAGCGCCTGGGCATGGCCTGCGTCTTCGACGCCTCCCAGGACGACCTGCGCGTGCTCCGGCATGCCGCCACCCTGGCCAAGGCCGAAGCCGAGCCCGGCCTCATCGCCCGCACCGAATACTGGCTTTCCTATGTCGGCTACGCCCTGGGTGAGACGCGCGACAGCCTGCGCCATGCGCGCGCCGCCGTCGAGACGGCCCAGGACTGCGGCGACCATGCGCTGCTCGCGCAGCTGCCCGGCACCGTCGGCCAGCTGCAGGCCGCCGCGGCCGACTACGCCAACGCCCTGCCCATGCTGGACCTGGCCATCGCCCGCCAGCGGGCGCGCRCCCGCAAGAGCGCGGTCAACCAGATCGGCCTGTCCTTCTCGCTGTGCTGCCGCGCCTATGTGCTGGCCGACCAGGGCCATTTCGACCAGGCCCACGAGATCTTTGCCGAGGCCCTGACGCCCTTCGATGGCAGCGGCCATGCGGTCGAGGCCAGCATCCAGGGCTGGCGCGCCGCCGTGCTGCTGTGGCAGGGCCGCTGGGCCGAGGCGCGCGAGGCCGCCCTCGTTGCCCACCGCGTCGGCGCCCAGGTGCGCAGCATGTTCACCTGCGCCATGGGCCACGCGGCCGGCGCGTATGGCGCCTGGATGCAAGAGGCCGACCCGACCGCGCGCCAGCACATCCTGGACGCCACCGCCTGGCTGGCGCCGCGCGGCGGCGGCCTGTACAGCAGCTTCCAGCACGGCTGGCTGGCCGACATCCTGGCCACCCAGGGCGACGCCGGCGCGGCCCGCCACCACGTCGCGCTGGCCCTCAAGCGCGGCCGCCAGCATGACTGGATTGGCGGCGCCATGGCCTACCGCGCCGCCGCCCGGCTGGCCGCGCGCATGGGGGACAGCGAGCGGGCCAAACGCTATCTCGGTCTGGCCCGCGGCGCTGGCGAGCAGCGCAACTCGGCGCATGAAGCCGCCGTCACGGCGCTGCTGGAAGCCGAGCTGCGGCTGGACGACCGCTGGCAGACCGCACGGGACCGCGCCGGGCGGGAGTTCGAACGTCTGGGCATGAGCGGCTTCCTGGAGCGAGCCCTCCAGCTCTGAGCGCCGCAAAGTCGCACTCATCGGCTACGTGAAACCACGTATCCATAAAAACAGAACGCTGTTTCATAGTTGCCTCGCGATGCGCGGCGATGCCGCACCGACCTGACGTCGCCGCGCCCCAGCGCGCGGATCGACCGGTAGTGACCTGACGTCGGCACCGGTTTTCTTCTCCCTTGCCCCGACAGCCTTCGTGGCGGCCGCTCCTCGGCCCCGACGACGGCCCGCTGCGCGCATCCGGACGGAAACCGCGCGCCCACACAACGACCGGAGACAAACAACCCATGATCACGAAGAAACTCACGCCCCCGCCCCTGCCCGTCATCCGCACCGCCGGCACGGCCATGTCGCTGCTGCTGGCCGCCACGGCCGCCCACGCGGTGGACTGGCCCTCGGGCTATTCCAAATGCGCCGACGAAGGCGAGACCTGCAAGGTCGGCACCAGCACGCGCGCCGTGTCCTACGGCATCAAGGACAAATGGGTCATCAAGAACCTCAAGGGCGACATCGCCTGCACGACGGCGACCTTCGGCTCCGACCCCAACCCCGGCATCACAAAGAAATGCGCCATCGGCCCGGTGGCATCGCCGGCGCCAACACCTGCTCCAACCCCCGCACCAACACCGGCGCCTACACCTGCTCCCACGCCGGCCCCTTCACCCGCACCGACGCCAGCACCCGCTCCGGCCGGCAGCAGTGACGGCTATGCCGGCACCGTGACCGGAGGTGGAACCAAGACGGCGGTGACGGTCAGCACCGCCGCGGCGATGCAGGCCGCCCTCAATGCCTATGACGGCAGCTCCGGCCTGGTGCTGCGCTACACCGGTACGTTCGACTTCGGCACCATCCCCGATGCCTGCACGCAGTGGCAGAAGCCGGCCGGCGCCATCGTCGAGATCAAGAACAAGAACAACGTGACCATCGAAGGCGCCAACGGCTCGACGGCCAACTTCGGCCTGGCCATCAAGGCGGCGGCGCAGAACATCATCATCCGCAACATGACGATCGGCCTGCTACCCGGCTCCATCGACGCCATCGGCATTGAAGGCCAGAGCGGCGGCATCCCCGGCTACATCTGGATCGACCACAACACCCTGTTCAGCAGCCTGAAGGAATGCAGCGGCGCTGGTGACCTGGAGTTCGACGGCCTCGTCGACAACAAGGCGGGCGCCCACCACATCACCTACTCGTACAACCACATCCACGACCACCACAAGGTCGGCCTGATCGGCTCCAGCGACAGCGACGCGAGCGACCGCTTCATCACGTTCCACCACAACTACTACAAGGATGTGGGCTCGCGCCTGCCGCTGCAGCGCGCCGGCTATACCCATCTTTACAACAACCTGTACAGCGGCCTGCTGACCTCGGGCGCCAACATCCGCATGGGCGGCTACTCGCTGATCGAGGGCAACTGGTTCGAGAACTCGCAGAACCCCGTGACCTCGCGCGACAGTCCCTCCATCGGCTATTGGCAGCTGCGCGGCAACAACATCACCAGCCCGGCCGACTTCGCGACCTATGGCATCACCTGGGTGGCCAGCGGCTCGTCACCGTCGCGGGATGCGACGGACTGGGCCAGCACCGCGACCTTCCCGCTCGGCATTCCCTACGGCTACACGCTGCAGGCGCCGTCATGCGTGAAGCAAAAGCTGCCGACGGCGGCGGGGGCGGGGACGAACCTCGCGAAGGTCAGTTGCTGATGAGCTGACATGAAGGCGCCCGCATCGTGCGGGTGTCTTCATGTCGTCAAAGCGCGAGCTTCGTCCAGTTCGGAATGCTCGAAGGCCGGCGCAAACAGCTCAAGTTCGGCCTCGAGCAGCCCGACGTCACGCGAGCGCGCGACCTCCCGCCAACGGTCGACAGCCGCCACCACTTGCGCCAGCACCCATCGAGCCTCGCCTTCATCGAACTCGAAGCGCGGCGCCTGCGCGAGCAGTTCATGCACGGATACGACCGGCCCCGAGTCTTCAGTCAACCAGGTCTTGGACTCCCGCTCCTTGTCCGGAAAGGGGTTCAAGTCAAAGGCAGGCGCCAGCCGCCAGAGATTCGAGCCCACGTAGAGGAAGCCGATGTTGTGCAAATGGTCGTCGACGTTGGTGATGAGGTGGTTGAACACCATCCTTCGCCAAAGTTGCTGGCTATCGGCCTTGAAGGACTGGCACGTCGACCGCATGGCATCGACCACTTCGGTATACGCGTGCTCTTCGTTGCGTCCCGCCTGCAGCAGCGTCGTTCCGGACATGTAAGGGATGCGTGCCCCGTCGGTCGTGCGGTCGAAGCGTCGAATGACGGCCACCGGCACGCCCCGGACCACCGCGATGCGCGACGGCGCCACGTCGATGCCTGCCATGCGGGCTAGGTGCAGGGCCAGTACCTCCCCGCGCGTGACGCTGCGCTCGTCCTTGACGCTCGGGAACTTTCCCAGCGCCAGTGCACCGTCCTCATCGAGCAAGCTGCACTTGGGCCGCATGCCGCCCAGCGACGTGCCCTTGCCGATCAGGTAGTTCAAGTCCTCGGCGGTCTCGGTGCTCATCTCCACCGCCCGGGAGGCCGCCAGCATCTTGTCCAGCTCCAGCAGCGGGGGCGTGGCGCGCTGGCCGGACGCGGCGGTCCGCAGGTAGCGCTTTTTCGCGTCTCGCAGACGCAACGCGCCAATGCGGCTGAAGTCATCGACCGCACTCAAGTAGTCGAGCTCGTTCAGGGCGCCCAGCGCTGGATTGTTCTTTCGAGCCTTCGCATGGGCGCGCGCTATGACCCGGCGCCCCCAGCTGTCAGGCTCGGTGTCCGCCAGTGCAAAGAAGAAGGTGGAGTCGTTCTGGGTGGGTGCCTTGCGAAGCTGGTAGCCCGAGCCTTTGACCAGATCCGGCGAGATGTCGAAGTAGCGCGAGTCGTTCAACCAAGCGTCGAAGTAGGCGAACTGCGAGAACTGTCGAGGGCCGTTGCGCAAGTAACCGAGCTTGCCCACAGCATGTTCCGCAGCCCCCAGGACCACCTCCAGTTCAACCTGGGTGACCACCGACTTGCGAGGGGCAGGCTTCGTTGCCATGGTTCAAAACGCTCCACTGTCCGCCTTGGGGCGGCGCTGCCGAACCCGCTGTGGCAACTTCTCGTCCATGAGCGCCAGGCCTACGCTGTCCTGTGCCGTGTCCAGCAACCCGTTGAGCTTGTCCAATTCACCGAAGACATGCAGTGCTCGGGCAATGTGCTGCAGAGCCGTGCCAGCAAACCCGTCTTCCATGCGCCGCACGGTGTTGACGGACGCGCCGATGCGCTCGGCCAGCATCTGCTGCGACATGTGGCGCCTGCGTCGTGCCAGCGAAATGCTCTGGCCCAGGCGAAGCAGCGCTCGTTCGACAGGAAGAGGGATCGGGCTGTTCATCATTAACACCCAAATAGAATGCACTAAATACTTTAGTAGTGCTTTTAAGAGCGATCATGAGCATCGCCATGGCTTGCGTCAAGTCCTTATCAACTATTCGCCATATTTGGTCGTTTGTCGCCAATTAACGCCCATATGTGGACGTTTAAAAGGCCATAAGCGCGCTGCAACCTGCCGGCTACACCCCATCTGTACAACAACCTGTACAGCGGCCTGCTGACCTCGGGCGCCAACATCCGCATGGGCGGCTACTCGCTGATCGAGGGCAACTGGTTCGAGAACTCGCAGAACCCGGTGACCTCGCGCGACAGCCCCTCCATCGGCTACTGGCAGCTGCGCGGCAACAACATCACGAGTCCTTCCGACTTCGCGACCTATGGCATCACCTGGGTGGCCAGCGGCTCGTCACCGTCGCGGGATGCGACGGACTGGGCC
>NZ_JBFULE010000044.1:0-18838 GCF_056400485.1 Roseateles sp. P5_B10 | reverse complement strand
GACGTAGGGCTCGGCCTTGGCGATGTCGGCCTTGTCGGGCGTGGCKAGGCTGTCGATGCCGCCCTTGTAGGCAAGGGTGCCATCAGCCTTGATGACGTACATGTGTGGTGTCGTCTGCGCGCCGTAGAGCTTGCCGAGCTCGCCCTTGGGGTCGAGCAGGGTCGCAGTGGGCGCTGCGCCGCGGTCGGCGTTGAGCTTCTGCGCGGTAGCACCGTCCACGAAGCCCTGTTGGCCGGGCGCGGAGGAGATCACCTGCAGCCAGACGACGCCCTGGGCCGCGGCGGCTTTCTGCTGGGTCTGCATATTGCCGGCGCCATAGTGCTTCCTGACATACGGGCAGTCGTGGTTGGTCCACTCCAGCACGACGGTCTTGCCCTTGTAGTCGGCCAGATTGACGGTCTTGCCGTCGGCCGTCGTGGCAGAAAAAGTCGGCGCGGGTGCATCGACATTGGCCGTGGCGTGGGCCAGTGCGGGAAGGATCAGGGCGGCGAGCAGGCTGCGGCGAAGCAAGGTCATGTCGAACTCCTGGAAGAAGCGGGGGGCGCGGAAATGGCCTCGACAGTCTCGACGACAAGGCCGGGGGTGAGGATCTGCGGCAGCACCTGGGCCTCGGCGGCGCCCGGTGCGTAGTAGAGGTAGAGGGGCACGCCGGAGCGGCCATGGGCTTTCAACACGGCGGTGATGTTCGGGTCCTCACGCGTCCAGTCACCCTTCAGATAGGCCACGCCGGCCTTGGCGAAGGCGTCCTTGACCTCGGGGCGCGACAGCGCGACGCGCTCGTTGACGAGGCAGGAGATGCACCAGGCCGCCGTCATGTTGACGAAGACGGGCTTGTTCTGAGCGCGCAGTTCGGCCAGGCGCCCGGCGCTGTAGGCCTCGATGGCARATCCCGGTGCGGCAGCATGAGCGTCGGCGGGTACGGGCCTGATCCAGTGAATGACGCTGAGCGCGAGCACGAAGCTGGCCACCATCGCCACGCCGCTGATGACGCCCTTGCCAGCGCGGTGCAGCCACAGCGCGAAGGCGATCAACACCAGGCCGCCCAGCGCCATCGCGACGCCGTCCGGCCCGGCCTGCTGGGCCAGCACCCACAGCAGCCAGACGACGGCCGCATACATCGGGAAGGCGAGGAACTGCTTGAACTTGTCCATCCACGCGCCGGGCCGCGGCAACCAGC
Organism: Roseateles sp. P5_B10; assembly: GCF_056400485.1. Lineage (NCBI taxonomy): Bacteria > Pseudomonadati > Pseudomonadota > Betaproteobacteria > Burkholderiales > Sphaerotilaceae > Roseateles > Roseateles sp. P5_B10. The sequence goes on along the minus strand of NZ_JBFULE010000044.1, from coordinate 17,661 downwards.
GCTGCGCCGCGGGCCAGAAGGCCAGCAGCAGGAAGGGCAGCGCCAGGCCCAGGCCCAGTGCAAGGAAGACAGCCAGCAGCACCGCCGCCGGCTGGGACAACGCAAAGGCCAGGGCCGCGCCCATGAAGGGCGCCGTGCAGGGCGTGGCGACGACGGCCGCCAGCACACCGGTGAAGAAGCTGCCCGCCAGGCCCTGGCGCGCGGCCAGGTTGGAGCCCACACCGGTGAAGCTGCCGCCGAATTCGAAGAAGCCCGACAGGTTCAACCCGACCAAGAAGAGCAGATAGCTGACGATGAGGACGAACACCGGTGAATGGAACTGGAAGCCCCAGCCCACCTGCTGGCCGCCGGCGCGCAGCGCGATCAACACCGCCGCCAGCGCCGCGAAGCTGACGAGCACGCCGGCCGTGTAGGCCAGGCCCTCGGCCTTGTGGTTGCCTTCGCGCACCAGGGCCAGGGCCTTGATGGACAGCACCGGGAAGACGCAGGGCATCAGGTTCAGGATCAGGCCGCCAACCAGGGCCAGGGCCAGGGCAGGCAGCAGGCCGAGGTCGCTTTCCGGCGCGGGGGCGGGCGCTGCGGTTTCGGCCGCAGGGGCGTTGAGATCGGCCGGGCCGGGTCCCTTGCCGGCGCCTTCGGGCATGGGCGCTGAGACGGTCCAGGCCTGTTCGCCGGCCGCAGTCGTCAGCACGATGACACCGGACAACGGCTTGCCAGCGGGCAAGGGTTCGTCACCGGCAGGGATGTCCAGCACCCAGCCGGCTCCCTCGGCTCGGAACACCTGGGGGGCGCTGTGAGCGACGGCGCCCCAGGTGTCGGCAAAGAAATAGGCCTTGCTGATGGGCAGATTCAGGCCAGCCGCTGGGCCGCTGAGGCGCACACCTTGCGGCGCGGGCTTGAGCTGCACGGCGAAATTTGCCGGTTTGGGAATGGCGCCACGCCATTCTTCGATCTGGGCTGCGTCGGGGCCGGCCTTGGCCTCGGCCGCCACCGGCAGGTCCAGCCCGAGCGACACCTGCTCGGGAATGCAGACATCCTTGCAGACCAGCCACTTCACCTCGGCTGCCGGCTTGAAGCGGCTGCCGGGCTTGGCGTCGGCCGGCACCGTCAAGTCGACGAGCAGGGCCGCGCGGCCTTCGTAGCCGTAGTTGACGATGGGGCCGATGGCCTGGATGGCCGGCGTGGGCCACTGGATGGGCCCGGCCTGGGCGCCACTCCAGTCGATCGTCGTCGCCTGGCCGGAGTCGCCCGGGTTGAGCCAGTAGGTGTGCCAGTGCGACTTGATGTTCTGCTCGAGTGCCACCGTGAAGCGCTGGCCCGGCGCCACCGCGGCCTGGCTGGAGACGAGGCGGGCCTGCACATGCTCCGTGGACGCTTCGGGCGGTGCGGCAAAGGCCAGCAGCGGGGCGGCCAGCAGAGCCGGAAGGAGGGGGCGCAGGAACGAGAACATCCCGAAATCCTAGGCCATCCCGCTTTCACCCTGTCGTGACAGGCCTGCCTGAACAAATGCATCGAACGCGGCCCACAGCGGTGCGAAGCGTTCCGGCCCGCCTTCCAACAGGGCCAAGGCATGCAAACCGGCTTCCAGTGTTGACAGCTGGCCAGGGCGGTGGGCTCGGCGTATCGCATAGCGGCCGGGCTGCTCGGGCAAGCTCAGCCGCGGCAGCGCGGCCAGCCAGGCGTTGACTGCCAGCAGGCGGCGACTCTGGCGCCAATTGCCGTCCAGCAGGATGAGGCGATTCACTTCGGCTAACGTGCCCGGCTCGCCCTCGCCCGGGTAGAGCAGCGCCGTGCCGGGGCGGGCCAGTGCGGGGTCGAAAGCCTCGCCGCGCAGCAGGCACGCGGCTGGGCTCAGGCCGAGCGTCAGAAAGGCGGCGGTGTTCTTGGCATGGCCGGCCTCGGCCGGGTGCTGGAGGATGAGCAGTTCGGTGCGCACGGCCAGCGGCGCCGGCAGCGTGGCGCACAGGCAGGTGCAGGCCGGGCGCTCGCAGCGCGGGCAGACCGCGCGGGGCATGCGCCTCGGCTCAGTTCACCGGTGGCGACACGGAGTGCGGCGCGATGGTCGACACCGTGCTGTCGGCGCCGGCATCAGCGGCCGACTCCTCCTCGCCGTGGTGGCGGCGCGAGCGCGTGGTGGGCAAGCCGACCTGGCGCCTCTTGGCCAGCCGGCCGGCCAGCCAGACGCCGCCAACGACGCCGAAGATGTTGAAGGCACCGAACAGCGGCGCCGCACTGGACGACAGCAGCATGCTCTGCAGGGGCGCCGAGTAGGCGCGCGGCTTCAGCGCGAAGCTGAAGGCGCCGAAGATCAACCAGCCCGCCCAGGCCACGCCGACGCCGGACATCATCCACGCGACATAGGGGCGGTGCCGGCGGCGCTGCGGCCGCAGCGTCAGATAGCCCCAGATCAGCGCGGCAATGAAGAGCAGCAGCGCAATGGCGACGGCCTCGCCGAGCATGACCTGCAGGCTGTTGCGGCCACCCAGCTGGGCATAGACCTGGCGCGGCAGGCCGGTGCTGGCGTACTTCATGGCGGCGCCCGCGCCGAAGCAGTACAGCAGGAGGCCGGAGAAGAAGGCGATGGAGCGGCGGGCGGCTTTCATGGGGGCGCATTCTCGGCGCTGTCACGCCAGCAAATCCGGGAGGATTTCCCGTTCAGCCCAAAACAAAGCCCGCCGTCCGGTGCCGGGCGGCGGGCTGCGAAAGGAAGAGTCGCCGATTTCAGCGCTTGCGGTCCAGGCGCATGGCGCGGGCGAGGCCGCGGCGTTCGCCGCTGTAGAAACCGGTGTCGAAGGCCTCGTGCTTGCGGCCCTTTTCGACGGATTCCTCGGCGCTCCAGGCCACCTCGGAGAGGGGCAGGCGGCGCGGCGGGTGTTCAGTGCGGGGCTGGATCTTCATCATGGCTGTCTGGCCTTTTGAGGGCCGTCTCACGCCGAGTGGGGCGCGATTGGGAGGCACAACGCGGGCTGGTTGGGGGTGGTTGACAGGCCAAACACACTTCTTTGCACTTGTGGCCTGCGGTCACCGGCTATGCAGACAATGCCGCTTTTGAATCCAGGACTCCGCGATGACCGTCCAGCTGAAAAAGACCCTCCCGGCCAAGGCCACTCCCATCACCGTCGTGGACCGCGCGGCCTTCCAGGCCCTGGCCCCCGGCCTGCCACCGGCCACCCGCGCCTGGTTGGCGACCGTCGGCTTTGTGGGTGCGCCGGATAGCCACGCCCTGATTCCCGGCGCCGATGGCCGCCTGGCCCAGGTCTTTGCCGGCGTGGCCCACAGCGCCCACCCCTTTGCACTGAGCCACCTGCCGCTGACCCTGCCGGAAGGTGTCTACAAGCTGGATGACGCCGGCCTGGCCCTGCTGCCGGAGGGCGCGGCCATGTCCTGGGAGCTGGGCGGCTACCGCTTCGACCTCTACAAGCCAGCCAAGCGCGGGCCGGCCACATTGGTGCTGAAGGGCGGTGCTGACGCCGAACGCGGCCTGGCGCTGGCCGCGGCGATTTCGGCCACGCGCGATCTCGTCAACACGCCGGCCGAGCACATGGGCCCGGCCGAGCTGGCCGCCGCCGCCAAGGCCCTGGCCAAGCAATACGACGCGACCTATGCGGAAACCATCGGCGACGCCCTGCTGAAGAAGAACTTCCCCAGCATTCACGCCGTCGGCCGCGCGAGCACGCGCTCACCTCGCCTGATCGAGCTGAATTGGGGCAATCCCAAGCACCCCAAGCTGGCCCTGGTGGGCAAGGGCGTCTGCTTCGACACCGGCGGCCTCAACATCAAGCCCGGCGAAGGCATGCGCCAGATGAAGAAGGACATGGGCGGCGCGGCCAACGCGCTGGGCCTGGCCACCCTCATCATGGCCTTGAAGCTGCCGGTGCGTCTGCAGCTGCTGATCCCGGCGGTCGAGAACTCGATCTCGGGCAACGCCTACCGGCCCGGCGACGTCATCAAGACGCGCAAGGGCCTGCACATCGAGATCGGCAACACCGACGCCGAGGGCCGCGTCATCCTGTGCGACGCGCTGGCCTATGCCGCCGAGGGCAAGCCCGACCTCGTCATCGACCTGGCGACGCTGACGGGTGCCGCGCGCGTGGCCCTGGGCGCCCAGCTGCCGGCGCTGTTCGCCAAGCACATGGACACGGCCCGCGATCTGGTCGACCTGGGTTTGAAGCTCGACGACCCGCTCTGGCACATGCCGCTGTGGGCGCCGTATCACGCCGGCATCGAGAGCACGATCGGTGACATCGTCAACACGGGCAAGAGCCCGCTGGCCGGCGCCATCAACGCGGCGTTGTTCCTGGAAGACTTCCTGCCACCGCAGCAGGACTGGCTGCACGTCGACCTGTTCGCCTGGAACGACGCGCCTCGCGCCGGCCGGCCGGTGGGCGGCGAGGCGCAGACGATCCGCACCCTGCTCGCCTACCTGGAGCAGCGTTACTCGGGCGCCTGATCCTTGTCAGCCGGCTGCGGCTCCTGAACCGGGTTCGCCTTAGGAACCTGGGGCTTGGCCGCCTGGTCGCGACGCGGCTGATCGGGCTTCTTGCCCTGGCGCTGCGGCGGCCGGCCACCTTCGCGGCGGCCTTCTGCGCGACCCTCGGGGCGACCGCCGCCACCGGGGCGTCGGTCATCGCGGCGCGGCGGGGGCCCATCGCGGCGCACCTCCCGCGGCGGGGCAGGCGGCGCCTCGGCGCGCTCCTTGCGAGCGATCTCCAGCAGGCCCGGCAGCTCCTCAGCCACCACGCCCTTGAGCACGCAGAAGTTGGCCTCGGTCAGCGTCGTGCGCTCGAAGTCCCACAGCAGCTGGGCTCGGTTGCGGCGCTGCTGCGCCTCGAGCTGGTGGCGCTCCTGCTCCACCTGCTCACGCTCCTGCTTCAGGCCGCGGCGGCGGGTCAGCTCTTCCTTGGCGGCATTCAGATGCTCTTCCGTGATCTCACCGGCGGGGTTGCCGTCGAGGTCGAAGCGGCTCTTGGCCTGGGTCAGCGCGATCAGATAGCCGGTGCTGCCGGTGTGGCGGCGCAGGAAGGCGCTGAGCTGAGCCTTGCTGAACTTGCCCGGTGCGCGCTCCTGGATGTCGGCCTGCACGCGCAGCTTGACGGGCTTGGGCTTGCCGGTGAACAGGGCCGGGAACAGGGCCTTGAGCTCGGCAGTGGCGTCTACCGCCGGCGCAGCGGGCGAGCCAGCAGCAGCCGGCGCGGCGTCGGCGGAAACCTCGGACGCGCTCTCGATCTGGGGCGCGGCCTCGGGTGCGGCCGCCGGTGTGGCCTCAGGCGCAGGCACGGGTGCGGGCACAGCGGCTGCCGGTTCTTCGGACGGGGTGACGGGATCAGGAAGATCGGAATTCATCGCAAAGCCGTCGAAGCGGCAGCAAACAGGCAAGGGCCGGGATTGTCGGCCATCATGGGCTCCTGCACGCCATCCCATAGAAAGGCCAGCAAATGCACCTCGAAGGCTCATGCCATTGCGGCAGCGTGAAGTTCTCGGTCGAGGCCGACTCGCCCGTCCCTTTCATGCGCTGCTACTGCTCCATCTGCCGCAAGACGGCCGGCGCCGGCGGCTATGCGATCAACCTCGGCGCTCAGACGCACACGATGAAGGTCAAGGGCAAGCGGCATCTGCGCATCTACCGCGCCAAGCTGCCGAACAAGGAAAGCAAGGGCCGGCACAAGAGCAGCGGGCGGCGCTACTTCTGCATGAAGTGCGGCAGCGCGCTGTGGCTCTGGGACCCGACCTGGCCGGAGCTTGTGCACCCGCATGCCAGCGCCATCGACACGCCGTTGCCGACGCCACCCGAGCACGTGCATTGCATGGTGGGTTCCAAGGCGGATTGGGTCGAGGTGGAGGGCTCGCCGCGGGACCCACGCTTTGACGAGTACCCCGACATGTCACTGGCCGAGTGGCACAAGGCGCACTACAGGCCCTAGCCCAGCCCGCCGAAAACCTTTTTGAGGATGGCGCTGCCCGTACCAACCGGGTCCTGCCGGATCTTCTTCTCCTCCTCGCCAATGATGCGGTAGAGACCGTCCAGCGCCCTGGCCGTCACGTACTGCTGGATGTTGGCCTCGTCGCCCTTGACGAGGCCGAAGCCGCYGGCCTTCCTGGCGACGGCGTTGTACTTGTCGGCGAGAGACACCTTCTCGGTCGCCTTGGTCACGATGGGTAGGAACTGCTGGCCCAGCGGCTCGCGCGTCTTCACGGCGAAGAACTGCGTCACCGAGTCGTCACCACCCCTGAGGATCTTCAGCCCGTCCTCGACGCTCATGTCCTTCACCGCCTTGACGAGCAGCGGCTTGGCCGCCGGCACGGCGGCTTCGGCGGCGCGGTTCATCGCTGTGACGAGCTCGTCGAGCTTCCTGCCTTGCCCGGTGGCCTTCAGCAGCTTGGCGGCGTCCCTCAGATAACCCGGCAGCTCGATCTTGACGAGCGGGTTGCCGAGAAAGCCGTCGGGACGCCCCAGCAGCGACACCGCCGAATTGGCGCCGCGCTCCAGGGCCGCGCGGATGCCGGCGTTGGCATCACCCTCGCTGAGGTTCAGCGCCCAGGCCGGGCGCAGCAGGAACAGCGCGGGGGCACTGGCGATGACGAGGCGGCGTTGCATGGCGGGCTCCGGTGAGACGGAGCGCCATCTTGCCACCGGCTCAGGCGTGGGCGTGCTGCAGGCCGCGCTTGTGGCGGTACATGCGCTGGTCGGCCAGCTCGATGAGCCGGCCGAGATCCATCCCATCCTCGGGGAAGCAGGCCGTGCCCATGCTGGCACCGACCTGCAGCAGCCGACCTTCGAACTCGAAGCCGCCGTCGAGATGCGCCGCCAGCCGCTGCATCGTCGCCTCCAGGCCGCCGTCGGCCGCCAGCGGCCGCAGCAGCACGCCGAACTCGTCACCCCCAAGCCGCGCCGCCATGTCGGACTGGCGCAGGCCGCCAACCAGGCGGCGCGCGAACTCCAACAGCGCCGCGTCGCCGGCACGGTGACCGAAGCCGTCGTTGATCCGCTTGAGGCCGTTCATGTCCAGCATCATGACGGCCAGCGGCTGGCCGTCCCGCATGGCCTGGGCCAGCGAGGCATGCAGGCGATCCAGGAAGAGGGAGCGGTTGGGCAGGTCCGTCAGCCCGTCATGCGTCGCCTTGTGGAAGAGTTCGGCGGGCGCATAGCGGGTGGCGAAATACATGGCCGCGGCGACGAGCTGGGACACCAGCCCCAGCAGGGACAGATGCCGGTCAGCGAAATGACCCTCGCGTTTGGACATGGCCTTCAGCACGCCCACCGTCACGCCGTGATGACGCAGCGGCACGACGACCATGGCACGCAGGCCCAGGCGCTCGCAGGCGGCGCGGTCGCAGCGCGGATCGAGCAGTGCGTCGTCGCAGCGCAGCGCCCGCCCCTGGGCGACGCACAGGCCCGACAGGCTGTGACTGCGTTTGAGCCGCAGGCCCAGGCTGCCCTCCGCCATGCCGGCTGCCGCGCGGTAGACCATCTCGTCGCCCTCGGCCATCTCCAGGGCAGCGCCGTCCGCATCCACCAGGCTCAGGGTGCGTTTGACGACGCGGTCCAGCAGGCGCCCCAGGTCCAAGTCCAGGTCCAGCCCCAGTCCGGCCACCTCGGTCTGCAATGCGATGACCTCCAGCAGCTTGTCTCTGGTCGGCATCGATGTCTCCTCGACGCGCCGTCGCGCGACGATGCGCCTCTTCCACCCCGGGCGCTGCGGTGTCCCCCTCGAGTGGCCAGTGTCTCACCGGATATAAATGATGTCGACACCCGTTTGCACATCATCTATGCGTCAAGCGCGTACTAATGGAGTTCCGGATCCAGCCCTTGCCGGACCATCCCGGCTTTCGCTCAATGACGCACTCACTGCAGAGCCGACAGCCTCTCGGTCAGCAGCGCGAAGAAGCCGTCGGCATCGACATGGCGCAGCACCTGGGCGTTGGCAGCCAGGCCGGTGACGGCCCACCAGTCGATGACCGTCATGCCGCGCGTCAGCTCGCTCCGGGTCTCGACGCGCACATTGCAGTCCCGGCCGGTGAACAGCTCCGGCGCCAGCAGCCAGGCGATGACACAGGGGTCGTGCAGCGGGCCGCCGTCCTGGCCATATTTCTCCTCGTCAAAGCGCTCGAAGAATTCCATCCAGGCGGCCACCACGCCGCCAACGCGGTTGCCCAAGGCGCGGATGGCCTCGATGCGGGCCGCCGTCGTCAGCGCCTCGTGGGTGACGTCCAGCGGCGCCATCGTGATGGGCACGCCACTCGTGAACACCTCATGGGCCGCCTGCGGATCGACATAGATGTTGAACTCGGCGGCCGGCGTGACGTTGCCGCCCTCGAAGAAACCGCCGCCCATCAGCACGATGCGGCGGATGCGCGCCGCGATGTCGGGCGCCTGGCGCAGGGCCAGGGCGATATTCGTCAGTGGCCCCAGCGGGCACAGCGTCACGGTGCCGGCCTCGCGCTCGCGCAGGGTCTGGATGATGAAGTCGACCGCATGGCGCGGATCCAGCGCCAGCGTCGGCTCGGGCAGCTCGACGCCGTTCAGGCCGGTGTCGCCGTGCACATGCTCGGCGGTGACCAGGGGCACGTCCAGCGGCCTGTCGGCACCGGCGCAGATGGGCACGTCGCGCCGGCCGGCCAATTCCAAGACCTTGCGGGCGTTCAGTGTCGTCAGCGCCAGCGGCACATTGCCGGCTACCGTGGTCACGCCGAGCAGTTCCAGCTCCGGGCTGGCAGCGGCCAGCAGCAGGGCGATGGCGTCGTCCTGGCCCGGGTCGGTGTCAATGATGATGGCTTGGCTCATACGGATGCGGGTGGCGGTGCGAGATCGATGTCGATGGCGCCGAACAGGCTGTGCTGGCCGTCGGCGGACTTGAGGTCCAGGCGCAGACTGTCACCGGGCGCGAGCGGCAGCTCCAGCGCGCCCAGGGCCGAGCCGGCCAACTGCCCGGCGCGCAGCGCCCGCAAGCGGGCCAGACGCGCCAGTGCGTCACCGGGCAGGGCAGCCACGTCGCGCGGATCGAGCTTGGCGCCGTTGTGCAGGGCCACCAGGCGGGCCTGCAGACGGCCGGCGCCCCAGGCCTCGCCCAACTCATCAGGCGTGACGGCCAACGGCGCGCAGTGGGTGGCGATCAATTCGCCGTCCAGGCGCCAGTCCACGGCAAAAGTCAGCAGACGCATGGCATCAAGTGCCGAGGCGGCATCACTCGCTGCCGCCAGGTCGCCCGTGATGACGGCAAGGGCCGGCTCGCAGGCCGCCGGCGCCCTCAAAGGCTGATGCGCGCCATGGAACTGGCCAGCTTCGCGGCGCACGCCGCCTTCGGCGTCGACAACGGCCCAGCCATAAGCGCGTGGCAGAGGCGCGACACATTTCTCGGGTTCGAATGCGAAGGCGTGGCGCAGCTTGCCGTGGTTCAGCTGCACGGCCAGGTCTTCGAGCTGCGGCGACAGGAAGCCCCAGTCATCGAGGACCTGCTGCAAGCGCGTGGCGATGCCGGTGGCGTAATGCGCCTGGGTCTGGTCGCGCGACACGACGACGAGGTGGCCGTCGCGCGAGCCGTCGGCGTAGCTGGCGAGTTTCATGAGCGGGAGTTCAGGGTGATGGCAGCATTGTGCGATGCGCGCCGCCCTGCCCTTCCCCCGCGCCGCCACGGTTGCACTGGCGGCCAGCCTGCTCGCCCACGCGCTGCTGCTGGGCGGTGAGCGGGTGCGCGACGACAGCGCCGCTCGGCCGGCGCGGGCCGTCAGCATCGCGTTGTTGCAGCCGCCGACGCTGCCCATGGCCCTGCCCGAGCCCACCCCATCCACCCGGCCCTTGCCTCAGGCCCGCTCGCCTCGCGCCAGCGCCAGGCCACCGATGCCCGCCGTTGAAGCCCCCATCGCCGCCCCCGAGGCCCCGCCGCTGCGCCTGGCCGGCCCAGCCGCCTGGCACTACCGCCTTCGCCAAAGCGGCCAGGACGGCGAGGCGCTGCTGGACTGGCGCCCCGAAGCCGATGGCCGCTACAGCCTGCGCCTGACCCGGCGCGTTGGCGAGCGCGCGCTGCCGGCCCTGGAAAGCCTGGGCCATACCGGCAGTGCGGGCCTGGCCCCCGAACGCTTCGCGCTGCAGCGCGGCGGTCAGGACCGCCAGGCCATCAACTTCGATGCCGAAGGGCGGCGTGTCAGCTTCTCGGCCAACCCGGCCCAGCTCGAACTGCCCGAGGGCGCGCAGGACCGCCTGTCCTGGTGGCTGCAACTCGCCGCCTTGGTGCAGGCCGCCCCGACACCGGGTGGGCGCTGGCGTGTCTGGGTGGCCGGATTGCGCGGCGAACTGCGGGAATGGACCTTCGAGACCGTGGATGCGACGCCTGAAGACGCCGGCAGCCTGCATCTGCGACGCCTGCCGCTGGGTGAGCGAGACCCTGGCGTGGAGCTGTGGCTGGACCCCAACCGCGGCTACTGGCCGGTCCGCCTGCGCCAGGGCGACCCCGAAACGCGCGGTTTCGAGATCCGTCTGTCCGACGTGAACTCCTGACGCTTCCTACACGTTGTCAGCGCATGGGATGACCCGAACAGCAGGGCGTTCTGCCAGTATCTGAACCAAGCGGGGCTTGAAACACCAGGCCTCACCCGCAGCTGAAGCCCTGAGGAGAACTCCATGCACATGCTTTACAACTCCGACAGCTTCATCGTCGTCCAGTTCGACGTCCCACACGCCGAGCTCCAGGCGGTGGAGGCCGGCCCGCAGCTGAACCGAGGCGGTTTTGAGATCGTCGACAAGTTCGCCCGCAAGGAAATCTTCATCGAAGGCGCCCTGGCCGAATCCTTCCAGCAAGGCGTGCAGGCCCTCATCGACGATGGCGAGCCTTCCGAGGACGAACTGGACGCCTTCATCGAGCGCTATGCCGTGATGGGCCAGCAACCGGTCGTGATGCACTGAACGTTTAGGGGGCCGATCTGACGTTGCTCTGCCGCCAAGCCTGATACAAGATGGGTCCGCGCCGCCGCTGCAGGCTGCGCAAGGAGCCCATCGAATGGTGAAGCGAGTCGCCGCTGAGACAGCCGCCCGGGCATCTGCCCGCTTGCTGCCCTCGCCCGGCCTGGACAGCGCTCCGGTGCTGGACCGCATGTGCTCGCAGTTCGTGCTGACGCTGACCGTCAGGCACGCCGGCCGCTTCAACCTGCGGCGCGACTTCAACGGCCTGCTGTCCTTCACGGGCCGCCATCTCGTCTGGCCCACGCGTGTGCTGCAAAGGCTGCGCGGCTATCTGGGCCAGCGCTGCGCCGGCAACGAGTTGTGGCGCGGCCACGATGCGCTGAGTGACGAAGCCTTCCTCGACCGCTTCGGCCAATGGAGCGGCCCCTTCTCGGAAGCCACACTGTTCTTCTACCTAGACGAATACGTCAAGGATGCGCCCAAGGACATGATGGCCCTGCTGGCCACCACCTGCGAGTACCTGGACCGCCAGCTCAAGCGCGAGTCGACGCTGGTCGAGAAGAACATCGCCGCTTTGGGCACGCTGCTGCAGTTGAACCCTGCCGAGCGGGCCATCCTGCTCTACGGCACCCTCGCCCGCTACCAGCGTGAGCTGCGCGGGGCGCTGGTCGAGTTCAAGGTCAACACCGCGCAGGAAGCCTTCGCGGCAATCGCCGCCGTTGCCGGCGTGGACGAACGCGAGGTCGCCGAGGCGCTGCGCGCCGGTTCACGCCTCGAGCGCATCGGCATGGTCGAGAACCTGATCTCCGAGCACAACATCACCGACCTGGCCGACCTGATGAAAGTCAGCGACCAGCTGCCGCCGGTGCTGATGCGCGAATACCAGGGCCCGCATGATCTGATGGCCGTCTTCACGCGGCCCGCCACGCTGAGCACGCTGGGCGCCAGCGATTTCCAGTTCGTCAGCGACGACCTGGGCTTGCTGCAAGGCCTGTTGCGCCAGGCCGTCACCACGCACGCGACCGGCGTCAACGTGCTGCTGTACGGTCCGCCGGGCACGGGCAAGACGGAGCTGGCCAAGGTGGCTGCCGCAGCTGCGGGGCTGGATCTGTACGAGGTCGAGTATGCCGACCGCGATGGCAACTCACTGTCGGGCCGCGACCGCTACCGTTCGCTGCAGATCAGCCAGGTCTTCCTGAAGGCCAGCGCCAATGTGGCCCTGCTGTTCGATGAGGTCGAGGACGTCTTCCCGCCGCTGTCCAGCGACACCGCCTCGCTGCTGAACCGGCTGGACGCCAGCGGCGAAGGCGGGGTCGGCAACTCGGTCAGCGGCAAGGCCTGGGTCAATCAGATCCTGGAAACCAATCCGGTGCCCGTCATCTGGGTCACCAACCGCATCGAGCAGATCGACCCGGCCTTCCGGCGCCGCTTCCAGTACCACCTGGAGCTGAAGTCGCCGCCGCCCGGCGCCCGCAAGGGGCTGGTGGCCAAGGCGCTGGGTGAAGTGCCCGTCAGCGAAGGCTTCATCGCCAAGCTGGCCGAGCGCCCGGGCCTGACGCCCGCGCAGATCCGCACTGCCGTGCGCTTCGCCCAGTTGGCCGGTTCGGCCGACGACGCCGAGAAACTGATCGAGCGCCAGCTGCTGAACGCCGACAAGGCCCTGGGCCGCGACGACGGCAGCAGCATGGCCCGGCCCTGCGTCACCAGCTATGCGCTGGATCTGCTGAACTGCGAAAGCCGCTTCGAGATCCCGCGCATCGTCGAGGCATTGCGCCGCAAGGGCGCGGGTCAACTCTGCTTCTACGGGCCACCCGGCAGCGGCAAGACCGCCCTGGCTGAACACATCGCCCAGGCCCTGGGCCGGCCGCTGATGGTGCGCCGTGCCAGCGACATCGCCAGCAAGTTCGTCGGCGAGACCGAGCAGAACATGGCGCGCATGTTCGAAACGGCCCAGACCGAAGGCGCCGTGCTGCTGCTGGATGAAGCCGACAGTTTCCTGCGCAGCCGCAAGCATGCCGAGCGCAACTACGAGGTGTCGGAGGTCAACGAGATGCTGGCCGGCATGGAGCGCTTCAGCGGCCTCTTCATCTGCACGACCAACCTCTTCGACGACCTCGACGAGGCGGCGCTGCGGCGCTTCGCGTTCAAGATCCGCTTCAAGGCGCTCAAGCCCGAACAGCGCGTGGCGATGTTCGAGCGCGAGGCGGGCGCCGCCCCGGCCGATGAGCAGCGCTCACGGCTTGTGGCGATGGATTGCCTGACGCATGGCGACTTCGCGGCCGTGCGCAACCAGGTCGAGATCCTTGGCGAGGCCTTCACGCCGGATGAGTTTTTGGCTCAACTGGAGGCGGAGCATCGAGCGAAGCCTGAAGTCCGCGAACGCAGAGGCATCGGGTTCAGAGCGGCTTGAAGTAGTAGGTCGTCGAGCAGAACGGCCCTTCCGGCATCAATGCGTAGTTCGGAATGTCGCCCGCTCGCTGCCAACCCGTTCTCTCATAGACCCGCGAAGCATCGCTGCCGGTGACGGTGTCCAGCACCAGCGTCGTCTTGCCCAACTCACGAGCCTTTACCTCCAGCGCCCGCAGCAGGTGTTCGGCCACACCCTGCCGGCGCGCGCTGCGATGAACCAACATCTTGGACACGTCGGCCCTGTGCGGCTGGTTGTCGGGCATGTCGACGACGAGAGACAGCGTGCCGCACGCCCGCCCGGCGTCATCCAGCGCCACGAACAGGTGCCACTTGCCGTCAGCCACCTGCCCTGCCACGCCTTGCCAGAACACCCGAGCACGTTCGGTCGACAGGTCGGCCATAAAGCCCACTGAGGCGCCACCCGCCACGCAGTCGAGCAGCACAACGGCCAGTTCGTCCATGCGCGCCTCGGCCTGCGCCGCATCCAGTTCTTTGATCGTGACGGCCATGTCTAGTTCCTTGCCAAAACACACCGCCGCCGCGTTGCCTGCGTAGCGGCCGAAGTTGTCGATGCGCCGGTAGCCATGCCGCTCGTAGAACGACACGGCGCGGGTGTTCACGGCGCGTGTTTCCAGCCACAGGGCGCGGTAGCCCAAGTGCCTCGCAGATGACTCCAAATGAGTCAGCAACGCCGCGCCGACACCGTGCGAGCCGGGGCGGGCGTACATGCGCTTGAGTTCCGCCACACCATCTTGCAGCGGTCGCAGGGCGCCGCAACCCAGCGCCGCGCCGGCCTCGTCCTGTGCGATGACGAAACGGCTGCGCGGCCCGCGCACGTCGTCGGCCGCGAAACCGCTGCGCCCGCTGTCGCCGGTGATCGCCTGCAGTGCAGCGGACAACTCGTCCAGCAGCAAGCGCGCGTCAGTGTGGTCCGGAGCGACAGTGACGAGGTTCAGCGCCATGACTTGGCCCCGCTCAAGGCCACGAGGTAACGCGCCGGCTTGGTTCCAGGATTGTGGAAACGGATGGGCGCATCCAGCCGCATCGCCAGGCAGTCGCCCGGGTTCAGCTGCCACTGCTCGCTGCCGTGGCCGATCTCCATGGCGCCATCGATCATCCAGACGAGCTGGTGGATGTCGGCATCACGCTCCGAGGTTTCGAAGGAGACGCGCTGGCCGGCCGGGAAGATGACGTCCACCAGTTGCAGTGGCGACACGCCGGCGGGCGACACATTGCGGCGGCGGTAACCCGAGGCCGGGTCGTCCCAGACGGGTTGCTCGGCTACACGCGCCAGCGGCGAGGGTGTGGTCGGTGCCGGACCAGCCTCGAACATCGACGCGACGCTGACGCCGAGCGCCGACGAAAGCTTGTCGAGCACCACGGCCGTCGGGCTGCTCTGGCCGCGCTCGATCAGCGAGATGTTGGAGCGGCTGACGCCACTCTTGTTGGCCAGTGCGTCGAGCGACAGGCCGGCAGCCGAGCGCAGTTCGTGCAGGCGATGGCCGATGCGTTGCGTGATATCCATTCATCCAGTTTACTGGAATTTGTTTTCCATCAAAATGGAATTGCACGTTCAACGACGCGGCGCCAGGCCGGATCGGGCCAGCGGCGGCCAAGGCGCCAGGCGGCGTGGGTGAGCTTGATGGCATGGGCATCGTCCTGTTCGCAGGCCGCCGCGATCAGCGCCGGCCAGGGGCGGCTGGGTGGGCGGTCGAGCATCAGCGCCGGCTCGGCGCCGCTGGCCAGCAGGCCGGCAGCAGCGGCGACGCTGAAGCCCCGCGCCAGCTGGGGCGCCGGCCACCAGGGCTCCAGCACCACCATCGCGTGGCTGGCCGTCAGCAGATGCAGCACGGTGAAGTTGCCGGTCGCCGCATAGGTGCGGGCCGCCAGCAGCGCCAGGTCGCGCAGTGCGTCCGGCCCATGGCGCAGCCGCCCGGCGACTGCGGCGAAATCCGGCGATTCGCCCCAGGCCTGCATGCGGCCGTGGATCAGCGCACCTGCCGGGTAGGCCGGACGCGACAGCTTGCTCAGCGCCGGCAGCCAATCGGCCAGTTCCAGCGGCGGGCCGTCGGCCGTGGTCGGCAGCGGCAGGAAGTGGGCCGCCCAGTGCGCAAGGCCAGCGGCCAGCTCGCCCTCGTGGCCGGCCAGCACCGCATGGCCGGTGCGGATCAGGCCATGGAAGGCGATGGCACCGACACCAGGCAGCAGCAGGGACAGAGCCTTGCGCAACGTGCCGGCCGCACCGATCTCCGCAATGCGCGCCGCGAAGTGAGCATGCCAGGCGGTCTCGCTGTCGGGTCGGCCCAGGTCGCGCTCGACCGTGACGCTGCCCGGGCGAGCAGCGACGCGTGGTTCGAGGTGGACTTCGTAGCTTTCGGTCCAGGCCTGCAGCCGCGCCGCCGAGGCGCCCAGCTCCAGCAAGGCCTGCTGGGCCATGGGCAGGTGGTTGCTCAGTCGGCCCCGGTAGGTGGGCGCCAGCGCCGCACCGGCGTCGAGCAGATGGTGCAACTGGGCCAGCGTGGCGGGCGCGGGCAAGGCGGTCTTGGTCAGCATGGCGGCTCTTGGCTGTGGGAACATGGCGCCATGCTCGAAGTTCAAGTGGACTTGAAGTCAAGCGCCATGGAGTCCGCCGCACCGCTGACCATCGGCCAGTTGGCCAAGCGTGCCGGCGTGGCGGCCAGCGCACTGCGCTTCTACGAGGCCGAGGGCCTGATCGCTGGCGGCCGCAGCGCTGGCGGGCACCGGCAATACCCGCGCCACGTGCTACGCCGGGTGGCCTTCATCCGCGCAGCCCAGGTGGTGGGGCTGACGCTGCCGCAGATCAAGGCGGCGCTGGCCACCCTGCCCCAGGGCCGCACGCCCACCAAGGCGGATTGGACGCGGCTGTCGGCCGGCTGGGCGCCGTTGCTGGACGAACGCATTGCGGCCCTGCAGCAGCTGCGTGAGCGGCTGACGGGCTGCATCGGCTGCGGCTGCCTGTCGCTGAAGGCCTGTGCCCTTTACAACCCTCAGGACGTCAAGCGCAGTGAGGGTGCCGGAGCGAGGCTTCTGCGCATCGAAACCGCGACTTGACCCCTTGGCGACGGCGGGTGAGCACTTCCCGGCGAAAATACCCGGGTTAACCCGCCAAACCGTCCGCCCAACCGTCCGCAAGAACGACCGCCATGAGTGCCTTCCACGAAGAGACCGTCCTGACCGTCCACCACTGGACCGACCGCCTGTTCAGCTTCACGACGACGCGCGACCAGGCCCTGCGTTTTTCCAATGGCCACTTCACGATGATCGGCCTCAAGACCGAGACGGGCAAACCGCTGCTGCGCGCCTACAGCATCGTCAGCGCCAACTATGAAGAGCAGCTGGAATTCCTCAGCATCAAGGTGCCGGACGGCCCGCTGACCTCCAAGCTGCAGCACATCAAACCAGGCGACAAGATCATCGTCGGCCGCAAGCCCACGGGCACGCTGCTGATCGACTATCTGCTGCCGGGCAAGAACCTCTATCTGCTGGGCAGCGGCACGGGCCTGGCACCCTTCATCAGTGTCGCGCGCGACCCCGAGACCTATGAGCGCTTCGAGAAGGTCGTCGTCGTGCACGGCGTGCGCCATGTGAACGAGCTGGCCTATCACGACCACCTCACGGTCGACCTGCACCAGCACGAATTCCTCGGCGAATTCGCTGCCGAGCAGCTGCTGTACTACCCGACGGTCACGCGCGAGCCCTTCAAGAACATGGGCCGCATCACCGACCTGATCCAGACCGGCAAGCTGCAGGCCGACCTGGGCCTGCCGCCGCTTGATCCCGAGACCGACCGCATCATGCTGTGCGGCAGCCCCGCGCTGCTGAAGGACATGCAGGAGATGCTGGAGATCCGCGGCTTCAAGGAAGGCAGCACGACGACGCCGGGCGACTACGTCATCGAGCGCGCTTTCGTCGAGAAGTAGGGCGCCCCTCGCCCGGTCTTGCCCAGCTGTACGCGGGCAAGCCCAGTCGGTCCCCCGAGGGGTCGGCGATGCAAGCGGCATTGAGCCGCTTGCACATCGCCTGCGGGCCGGCTTGGGAGCGGCCCGGCGCTCGGCCCACAGGAAAACGCAGACGCCTCCTCGAAGGCGCCTACATTCCCTTGAACAAGTGGGTGTAGCTGCGGCTGACTTCGAGCTTCTCGGTCAGACCGCGCACCCCCACCAACTGGCGGCCGCGGAAGTCGCGGGTGATGCCGTCGATGGCGCGCGCATTCACAAGCGTGGAGCGGTGGATCTGCCAGAAGACCTGCGGGTCCAGCTCGTCCACCAGCTCCTTGATGGGCTTGCGGATCAGGGCCTCGACCTTGGCTGTCTGCACCCGGGTGTACTTCTCGTCGC
>NZ_JBFULE010000043.1:0-18917 GCF_056400485.1 Roseateles sp. P5_B10 | reverse complement strand
GTTCAGGACCCGGTCGACGGTGGCGGTGCTGACGCCGGCGGCCTCGGCGATCTTGGTGATGGTGACCGGGGTCGACATGGGCAGGTCAGGAAAAGAAGCCAAGAAGTAAATCCATCCCAGTGTCGTCGATTTGTCACCACGGGCCAAGCGGGGTGCGCCGGCCCTCCCTTGGCCACCTCCGCGTGCCAGGCGAGACCCATCTCACGAAGTAATTGATTGATTTAGTGTTAACCATGAGTGATTTACTTTTTGATGTGCATAAACTAGGTTCCAGGTAGTCGCTCAGGTGTTCTGGGTGGCGGCCCAAGCCGAGGCCGGCCCCGTGTCGCGCCCCAACAGCAGCCTGCGGCGCATGACCGCGGGTCCTCAAAACAGGAGACATACGATGAGCTACAACAAGAGCAAGCTGGCCGTGGCAGCGAGCGTGTTCATGGCGGCCGCGCTGGTCAGTGGTGGTGCGCAGGCCCAGCAAAAGCAGCTGACGCTGTGCTGGGCCGCCTGGGACCCCGCCAATGCCCTGGTTGAACTGTCCAAGGACTTCACCGCCAAGACTGGCATCCAGATGAAGTACGAGTTCGTGCCTTGGCCGAACTTCGCCCAGCGCATGCTCAATGAGCTGAATTCCAAGGGCAAGCTGTGCGACCTGCTGATCGGCGACAGCCAGTGGATCGGCTCCGCAGCCACCGAGGGCCACTACGTCAAGCTCAACGAGTTCTTCGACAAGAACGCCATCAAGATGAGCGACTTCGCGCCCGCCACCGTCGAGGGCTACTCGACCTGGCCCAAGGGCACGAAGAACTACTTCGCGCTGCCGGCCATGGGCGACGCCGTGGCCTTCACCTACCGCAAGGACTGGTTCGCGCGCCCTGAACTGCAGGCCGAGTTCAAGCAGAAGTACGGCCACGACCTGGTGCCGCCCAAGACCTGGGATGAGTTCAAGCAGATCGGCCAGTTCTTCCAGAACCGCGTGATCGACGGCAAGAAGGTCTACGGCGCGGCCCTCTACACCGAGCGCGGCTCCGAGGGCATCACCATGGGCGTGACCAACACCATGTACGCCTACGGCATGGAGTACGACAACCCGAAGAAGCCGTATGACATGAAAGGCTTCATCAACTCGGCAGGCGCCGCCAAGGGTCTGAAGCTCTACAAGGACCTGTACGACTGCTGCACGCCGCCGGGCCACTCCAACGCCTACATGAGTGAAGACCTGGACTCGTACAAGTCGGGCCAGGTGGCGATGCAGATGAACTTCATCGCCTTCTTCCCGGGCATCTCCAAGGACCCGCAGGTCGGCGGCGAGAAGACCGGTTTCTTCCCCATCCCCAAGGGCGACAAGCAGTTCGCGCAGCTCGGCGGGCAGGGCATCTCGGTCGTCAAGTACTCCGACAAGAAGGACATGGCGCTGGAGTACATGAAGTGGTTCGCCCAGCCGGCCATCCAGCAGAAGTGGTGGGATGGCGGCGGCTTCACCTGCCTGAACGCCATCCTCAACCAGCCGGGCTTCCGCACGAGCACGCCTTATGCGGCGGTCTTCCAGGACTCCATGAAGATCGTCAAGGACTTCTGGGCCGAGCCGACCTATGCCCAGCTGCTGCTGGCCATGCAGAACCGTGTGCATGACTACGTCGTGGCCGGCAAGGGCACACCGCAGTCGGCGCTGGACGCGCTCGAAAAGGACTGGGAAGAGGTCTTCAAGGAAGACGGCAAGCTGAAGTGACCGCAGCGCACCCGCGCGGCCGGTGACTTCGTTGACACAGCCGGCCGCGTGACGCACGGACCGGAGGGCTCGGCCCTCCGGCTTCCCTACCTCTCGGAACAGATCATGCAGACCTCACTCTCTGGTCGACAGGGCCTGTCGGACCGCACGCTGGCCTGGTTGTTCGTGGCACCAACCATCGTGTTGCTGCTGGCGTTCAACATCTTCCCGCTGCTGTGGACGATCTACCTGTCGCTCACCAACTACCGCGCCAACCGGCCCAACGCGGACACGCTCTGGGTCGGCATCAGCAACTACCAGCGCGTCCTCAATGACCCGGCGATCTGGGAAAACATGCGCGCCACCGCGCACTTCCTGGTCAGCTCGATCGCGCTGCAACTGCTGCTCGGCTTTGGCCTCGCGCTGCTGCTGAACCGGCGCTTCCGCTCGCACAGCTTCTGGAGCACCGCCATCCTGCTGCCCATGATGCTGGCCCCTGCGGTGGTGGGCACCTTCTGGAAGTATTTCTTCGAGCCGCAGTACGGCATCTTCAACTACATCATCAATTTCTTCGGCGGGCCGGGCACCTTCACCATGCTGGGTGACACCCAGCTCTCGCCCTGGGCCATCGTGCTGGTGGACACCTGGATGTGGACGCCCTACGTGATGCTGCTGCTGCTGGCCGGCCTGCGCTCCATCCCGCCCTATCTCTACGAGGCCGCCGAGATCGACCGCGCCTCGGCCTGGACCAAGTTCTGGCGCATCACGCTGCCCATGGTGATGCCCTTCATCATCCTCGCGCTGCTGTTCCGCACCATCGAGAACTTCAAGATGTTCGACCTGGTCGACCAGCTCACCAGCGGCGGTCCCGGCACGGTGACGGAATTGGCCTCGATCAAGCTCAAGCGCGAGGCCTTCGAGAAGTGGCGCACCGGCTATGCCTCGGCCCTGGCGATCATCATGTTCGTCTCGATCTATGGCCTGTCGCTGGTCGCCGTTCGATTCCTCGAGAAGGTGAAGCAGCGATGAAAACACTCGCCTCAACAAGCCCCCATGTCGGGAATGTGGGTTCGACCTCGGTCGATCTCGACCTCCTCGCGGCATCGCCCGCCGCGCCGCGCGGCCGCCCTGCGCTGACCTCGCCGCTCGAACCGAGCACGCGGTCCAAGTGGCTGGCCGGCGTGCTGGTGATCGGCTACGCCATCGTTTCTCTGATCCCGCTGGCCTGGATCTTCATGACCAGCCTGCGCACGCCGCAGGACGCGATCGCCTACCCGCCCAAGGTGGTGGCCGAGCAGTCCCTGGTGGGCTATGTCAACCTGTTCACGACCCGCTCGCGGGTCTCGGCGGAGGAGCTCRCCGCGCTGCCCCCGCCCGCGACCTGGTACGAGAGCCTGGTGCGCGACCAGCAGATGATCCTGGCCGGCCCGTCGCGCTTCATCGATCGCTATTCGAACTCGCTGCTGATCGGCTTCGGCTCGACCTTGCTGTCGGTGGTGCTGGGCACGCTGGCCGCCTATGCCTTCTCGCGCTTTCGCGTGCCGGGCAAGGACGACCTGCTGTTCTTCATCCTGTCGACGCGGATGATGCCGCCCATCGCGGTGGCCATCCCGATCTACCTGATGTTCCGCAACGTCGGGCTGAACGACACCCACCTCGGCCTGATCCTGCTGTACACGGTGGTCAACCTGTCGTTGTCGGTCTGGCTGCTCAAGGGCTTCATGGACGAGATCCCTCGCGAGTACGAGGAGGCCGCCATGGTCGACGGCTACACGCGCTGGCAGGCCTTCCTGAAGGTGGTGCTGCCGCAGGCCGCCACGGGCATCGCCACCACGGCCATCTTCTGCCTGATCTTTGCGTGGAACGAGTACGCCTTCGCCCTGCTGCTGACCAGCGGCACGGCCCAGACCTCGCCCCCCTTCATCCCCACCATCATCGGCGAGGGCGGCCTCGACTGGCCTGCCATGGCCGCGGGCACCACGCTCTTCCTGCTGCCGGTGCTGCTGTTCACCGTGCTGCTGCGCAAGCACCTGCTGCGTGGCGTGACCTTCGGAGCGATCCGCAAATGAAGCAATTCTTCCGCCGCGCGCCGTGGGAACACGGCACCACCGCGCTCATCGGCCTGGGCCTCGCGATGCTGATGCAGCCCTGGTCCATCGACATCTACAGCTACGGCTTCACGGTGCTGCTGGCCGGCGTCGTCGGCTACAGCATCGCCGGCAAGCTGCCGCAAGGCTGACCACCATGGCTGAGATCCAGATCAAGCACCTGCAAAAGCGCTTCGCCGACTTCGCCGCGGTGCACGACTCCTCACTGGTGCTCGAGGACGGCAAGTTCGTCGTGCTGCTGGGCCCCTCCGGCTGCGGCAAGACCACCACCCTGCGCATGATCGCCGGCCTGGAATACCCCACGGGCGGCCAGATCACGCTGGACGGCGTGGACGTCACCTACCGGCGGCCGCGCGAGCGTGACATCGCCATGGTGTTCCAGCTGTTCGCCCTCTATCCCCACATGGGCGTGCGCGACAACCTCGAGTTCCCGTTGCGCAACGAGGGCATCCCGCGCCCCGAGATCGACCGCCGGGTGCGGGAGGTGGCCGGCATCCTGCGCATCGAGCATCTGCTGGGCTCACGCGTGGGTGGGCTGGCCGGCGGCGACCGCCAGCGCGTGGCGCTTGGCCGCGCCATCGTGCGCCAGCCCAAGGCCTTCCTGATGGACGAGCCCCTGGGCACGCTGGACGCCGAGTTCCGCGAACTGATGTGCGTGGAGCTGCGCAAGCTGCACGACCGCCTGCGCACCACCACGGTCTTCGTCACCCACGACCAGAACGAGGCCATGGCCCTGGCCGACCACATCGTCGTGATGAACAAGGGCGAGATCCTGCAGGCCGACGACCCGCAGGGCATCTACAACTTCCCGTCCTGCGTCTTCGTGGCGCGCTTCATCGGCCGCCCGCCAATGAACCTGCTGGACCTCAGCGGCGCCGTCGAGATGGGCACCGCCCAGGTCCGCCTGGATGGCCGCATGGTCGACGTGCCCCAGGTGCTGGCCCCCGCCGCGCGGGCGCTGCTGGGCATACGCCCCGAGCATGTGCGCCTGCTGACGCCGGGCGAAGGCCTGGCCGGCGAGGTCGCCGGCGTCGAGTACTTCGGCTCGCATTGGGTGGCTGAGGTCCGCACCGACGCCGGCCCGCTGAAGGCCGTTGTCGACAAGGCCAGGCGGCCCGAGGCCGGGGAGCGCGTCGGCGTGGGCTTCGATGCCCACCGCGTCATCCTCTTCGACGCCGGCACCGAGCGGCTGCTGCCCAGCGCCACCACCATCGCCCACCGACCGAGCATGCGCCATGGCTAGCATCACACTTCAAAGCGTCACCAAGCGATTCGGCGACGTCACTGCCGTCGACGGCCTGGACCTGGACATCGCCAACGGCGAGTTCTTCGTGCTGCTCGGCCCCAGCGGCGCGGGCAAGACGACCACGCTGCGCCTGATCGCGGGCCTCGAGACGCCCGACACCGGCCGTGTGCGGCTCAACGGCGCCGACATGACCAGCTCGGCACCTGCCCAGCGGGACTGCGCCTTCGTGTTCCAGCAGTACTCGCTCTATCCCCATCTGAGCGTCTACGACAACATGGCCTTCCCCTTGCGGGCACCGATGCGCCGCATCGACGAGGCGGAGATCCGTCGCCGCATCGAGCGGGTGGCCGCGGTGCTGCACATCGAAGGCAAGCTGCAGCGCAAGTCCACCGCCCTGTCCGGCGGCGAGATGCAGCGGGTGGCGATCGGGCGGGCGCTGGTGCGCGAGCCTCGCGTCTACCTGATGGACGAGCCGCTCTCCTCGCTGGACGCCGGCCTGCGCGAGGAGCTGCGCGTCGAGCTCAAGCGCCTGCAGCGGGCCAGCGGCGCGACGGTGGTCTACGTCACGCATGACCAGGTCGAGGCCACCACTCTGGCCGACCGCATCGCCATCCTGGAGCGGGGTCGCATCGAGCAGGTGGGCACGCCCGCGCAGATCTACGACCAGCCCGACTCGATAGAGATTGCCCAGCGGCTGGGCTCGCCCGCGGTCAATGTGCTGCCGGTGGCCTGGTTCGCCGGCCGCCCCGACCCGCGCGCCGCCCATGTGGCGATACGCCCGGAAGACGTGCAGATGTCCGTCGCCGACGGCGAGCAGGCCTTTGACGTCATCGAGTGCTCGCTGGTCAAGCACCTGGTGGTGGCGGAGCGCGCCGGCATCGAGGTCCGTGCGCGGGCCCTGCTCGACCACGCCGTGCTGCCCGGCTCACGCGTGCAGCTGGCCTTCCCTGGCGAGCGCTGCATGTTCTTTGACGCCGCGGGCCGGCGCCTCGCGGGCTGATCGCCCGCCGATCGTTCGCTCAAGGAGACCCACCATGAACGAGTCCTACCAGCTGTACTTCCGCTCCCTGTTCAACGCTGGGCACGCCTTCGTCTTTCCCTGCGACGCCGCGGGCCATGTCGACCTGGACGCCCTGAGCGAGCGGGCCCGCGTCAATTACCTGTTTGCCAGAACCGCGGTGGGGCGCGAGTTCACGGCACCCGATGTGCAGCCCCGCGCCATTCACTGAGCCGCCACCCCATCCGAAAGACAAGGAGACAACATGAACACCCTCATGATCACAGAGGCGCTGACAGCGGTTCAGCGCGCCATTCTCGAAAACGAAGCGCAGATCGAATCCCTCGACCGCGCCATCGGTGACGGCGACCACTTCATCAACGTGCGCCGCGGCTGCGAGGTGCTGGTGGCCATGAGCCCCGGCCTCAAGGATCTGCTGCCGGGCGCCGCCCTGCACAAGATCGGCATGAAGCTGCTGGGCACCATCGGTGGTGCCTCGGGGCCCCTGATCTCGGGCTTCTTCATGGCCATGGGCCAGTCGCTGGAAGGCGTCGCCGCGCCGGACCGCCGCCAGTTCGCCACCGCCTTCGCCAGTGGGGTCGACGCGATCAAGCAGCGCGGCAAGGCCGATGTCGGCGAGAAGACCATGCTCGACGTGCTGATCCCGGTGTCGCGGCTGCTGCTCAAGCTCACCGACGAGGACACGCCGCTGGCCGAGATCTGCGCCCAGCTGAAGAGCGAGGCGACGCACAACATGCTGGCCACCCGCGACATGGTCGCGAGCAAGGGCCGCGCCTCCTTCCTGGGCGAGCGGGCGCTGGGCCATATCGACCCGGGCTGCAAGACCTGCGAGGTCGCGATCAGCGCCGTCTGCGACACCGTGCTTCAGTGAAGTGCCAACCCCCGGAGACATCATGAAGAAATTCATCAACGACATCGACTCCGTGATGCGCGAGTCGCTCGGCGGCATGGTCGCTGCCCACCCGGAGCTGTTGCGGGTCGAGTTCGAGCCCACCTTTGTCGCGCGCGCCCAGCGGGCCGAGAAGAAGGTGGCCCTGCTGTCGGGCGGAGGTTCCGGCCACGAGCCCCTGCACGCGGGCTTCGTTGGGCGCGGTATGTTGGACGCGGCCTGTGCCGGGCAGGTCTTCACCTCGCCCACGCCCGACCAGATGCTGGCCGCGGCGGCCGCGGTCCACACCGGGCGCGGCGTGCTCTTCATCGTCAAGAACTACGCCGGCGACATGATGAACTTCCAGATCGCCAGCGAGATGCTCGACCTGGAGAACGCCACCGTGCTGGTCAACGACGACGTGGCGATCGAGGACTCCAAGCACACCACCGGCCGGCGCGGCGTGGCCGGCACCCTGATGGTCGAGAAGATGGTGGGTGCCGCTGCCGAGGCCGGCGCCTCGCTGCAGGAATGCAAGGCCATCGGCGACCGCGTCAACGCGGCCACGGCCTCGATGGGCGTGGCCTTCACCAGCTGCACCGTGCCCGCGGCCGGGCGCGCCACCTTCGACATCGGCGACGACGAAATGGAGATCGGTGTCGGCATCCATGGCGAGCCGGGCCGGCGGCGCGACAAGATCAAGCCGGCCGGCCTGATCGTCGACGAACTGCTTGGCGCCATTCTGGCCGACCTCAAGCCCGCCCGAGGCCGCGAGGTGCTGCTGCACGTCAACGGCTTCGGCGGCACGCCGCTGATGGAGCTCTACCTGCTCTACCACTGCGCGGCCGAGCGGCTGCTCGCCCAGGGCCTGAAGCCGGTGCGCTCGCTGGTCGGCAACTACACCACCTCGCTGGAAATGGCTGGCGCCTCCCTGACCGTCACCCTGCTCGACGAGGAATTGAAGTCGCTGTGGGATGCGCCCGTGCACACGGCCTCCCTGCGCTGGTGAGATCCCCATGCGCCGCCGTCACCTTTGCCTGGGCCTCCCGGCAGCCGCGCTGCTCTCGCTGCCGGCGCGCCGTGCCTGCGCGAGCGAGCTKCCGCCGATTCGGCTGGGCCAGTCGGCGCCCATCAGCGGGCCGCTCGCCCAGGTGGGCCTGGCGGTGCGGGACGCGGCGCGCGCTGTGTTTGCCGACGCCAACGCCCACGGTGGCATCGCGGGCCGGGCGATCGAGCTGATCACCCTGGACGATGAGGACCGCGCGGAACGCAGCGCCGTCAACGTCAAGCTGCTGGCCGCCCAGCACCAGGTCATCGCCCTGTTCGGCTTTGTCGGCGCGGGCGCCCATCGAGCCGGCGCGCGCGGCGCGGCGCAGGAGGGCCTGCCCTATGTGGCCGCCTTCAGCGGTTCGCAGGAGCTGCGCTCCGGGGTGCTGCCCCACATCTACAACCTGCGCGCCGGCCATGTCGACGAGGTGGAGTACATCGTGCGGCACACGCGCGAGGTCGGCATCCGGCGCGTCGCGCTGCTGTCCGAGTACAACTCGCAGGGCTGGGAGCTGCGTGACGCGCTGCTGGCCTCCATCGAGGCGCGCGGCGACCAGGTGGCCTCGATCAGCAGCGTGGACCATGAAGGCAGCCGCTACAGCCTGCCCGGCGCCGTCGCCTCGGTGCTGGCCGGCGCCCCCCAGGCCATCCTGCTGGGCTCCGACTACGTGGCCAGCGCCCGCTTTGTCGATGCCGTCCGCGAGGCCGGCTACACGGGGCTGTTCTATACCCTGTCCACGGTCGGCGGCAATGCGCTGATGGAGCTGCTGGGCGCGCGGGCCGTGGGCCTGTCCGTCACCCAGGTGGTGCCCTTCCCGTGGACGTCGTCCTCGGTGATCGGCCACCAGTTCCGGACCTTTTGCACCCGCCACAAGCTCGAAGCCTCGTTCGCCAGCATGGAGGCCTACCTGGGTGCGAGCCTGCTGGTCGACGCGTTGCGCCGCGCCCGTGAGCCGAATCCGGCCCGGCTGGCTGAGGCCCTGGACACCCTGCCGCCGCGCGATTTCGGCGGCTTTGTGGGGGCCTTCTACGGCAGGACCCGACGCGCCCCGGCGCAGATCGACCTGGCCGTGTTTTCGCGCAACGGGAGGTTCATCAAATAGGCGGGGCAGATCCAAGACACAGGGGGCAAACATTGGGCAGTGGCTGGGGCTTGAAGACCCCGGCATGAGGAAACAGCGATGTGCATCAAAGTCGAAGCTGACGAGAGGCTGCGGTCGCAGATCCACCCGAGTGTGGATGCGGGGGCCGCCGAGCCGGCCGGCTCCACCTGGGCGATGGTCGAGCGGGCCCGGCAGGCCGCGGGTGCGGCCGCGGCGCTCATGTGCACCCGCGCCGATGGGGTCACGGTCGTGGCCGGCCTGTTGCCGGTATCGGCCCAGGGGCTGGTCGAGGCGCTGGCCATGATGGGGACGGCCGTCAAGCCCGGTCAACGTGCTGGCATCGAGCTGCGCAAGAGCTGGGGCCATCAGGTCTGCCAGGAGATGTTTGCCTTGAAGCGCCGCTTTGGCCTGCTCGACCTGTCGCTGCTGGAATGGCCCGACGACCCGGCACTGCCCGGCGCCTGGATGGCGCTGGTGAACCTGGGTCATGAGGGCGCGGGGTGGGTGGACTGTGCCCAGTTGCGCGCCATCGCGGAGTCGCTGGGCGAGCGCTGCCTGCTGCAGGCCCGCATGCAGGAGGCGACGCGCCAGACGCAGCGCCTGCAGGACGTGGCCCGTGCCTCGGGCGACTGGAGCTGGGAGACCGATGCAGACCTGCGCTACAGCTGGGTGCAGGGGGCGGTGGCCGGCGAACTGCCCGCCCTGATCCAGGCGCCGGCCGTTGGCGAGTCCATTCCGTCGGGCCTGGTCGTCAACTGGCTCGGTGAGCCCGAGACACCGCTGCGCGACTTCCACTCGGTGCTGCGCCAGGGCGAGGCCTTTGTCCGCCTGGTGGCCGCGGAGTATGCRCAGGGACGGTTGCGCTATGTGTCGCGCAGCGCCGTGCCCATGCGCCATGCCGATGGCCGCCTGCTCGGCTTTCGCGGGTCGACGCGCGACGTGACCCAGAGCCTGGAGGCCAAGGTGCAGGTCTGGCGTCGCGACGAAGCCCTGCGCCTGGCCAAGGAGCAGGCCGAGGCCAGCAGCCAGGCCAAGTCGCTGCTGGTCTCCAAGGTGAGCCACGAGCTCAGGACACCGCTGAACGCCATCGTCGGCCTGACTCAACTGATCCAGATGAGGGCAGGGCCMACGGGCAACAGCGCCGTGGAGCAGTGGGTGGCCCAGATTGCCAAGACCGGCTGGCATATGGTGGACGTGCTGGACATGCTGATGGAGCTCGGGCGCGCGGGGTCGGTGAGCGCGGCGCTGGCGAGCCGGCCGCTGGACCTCGCGGCCGTGGTGCGTGATGCCATGCAGATCGTCGAACGCGACGCCCAGGCGCGCTGCATCGACATCGCCTTCGACGACCCGCTGCCCGTGCCGGTGCTGGGTGACCGCCGGGCCCTCTGCCAGGTGGTGGTGAACCTGCTGACCAATGCCATCAAATACAACCGGGAGGGTGGCTGGATCCGGCTGAGCGTCAGCCGAGGGTCGGTGTCACGCCTGCTGATCCAGGACAGCGGGCCGGGCTTGAGCGCCGAGCAGCTGGCGCGCCTGTTCCAGCCCTTCGAACGGCTGGGGGCGGAAACCTCCGACGTGGCCGGCCACGGCATCGGGCTGCTGATCTGCAAGGAGTTCGTGGCGGCGATGCAGGGCACCCTGGAGGTTCAGAGCGCGCTGGGCCAGGGCACCAGCTTCACGCTGCTGCTGCCGGCGCCGGTGCCGGTGCCGCAGCCAGCTGGTGTCGCGCAGGAGAGCCTGACGGAATGCGCCGCGGCGGCAGTTGAAGCGGGACCGCGGGAAGAGGGCGCGCGATCCTGAGGGCGGGTGGAAAGAGCCCGGCACGTTGAACTTGAGACTTGCATCTGGTGCAAGTCAATGCTTCAAGTTGCACAAGGGCGTTAGTCACCTAGAACAGGTGGCGGAAGCGGTGAGATTCGAACTCACGGAAGGCTCACACCTTCGACGGTTTTCAAGACCGTTGGATTAAACCACTCTCCCACGCTTCCAGCGGGACGCGCATTCTACGGTGCCTTGGCTCAGCCGCCCGGCTGCTGCGCCTGTTCGCAGTCCACCTGCACGATCTCACGCCGCAGGCCGTCCACCCGCGCCGCCGTCAGCTTGCCACCCCAGACGCAGCCCGTGTCCAGGCMAAGCAGGTGCGGCTGGTCCAGCAGCCCCAGCGTCGACCAGTGGCCGAAGGCGATGGGCGTGTCGGCGGTCTTGCGGCCCGGCACGTCGAACCAGGGCCTGAAGCCTTCAGGTGCCGCGCCGGCGCCGTCCTTGGTCTTGAAGTCCATCTCGCCGTCGGCGCTGCAAAAGCGCAGCCTCGTCAGCGCGTTGACCGTGAAGCGCAGCCGCGCGGTGCCGGCGAGGTCGGGGTCCCAGCGCGCCGGCTCGTTGCCGTACATGGCGTGCAGGAAGTCGGGCAGGGCAGGGCCGCGCAGCACGGCCTCGACGTCGGCCGCCAGGTCCAGGGTGTCGTCGCGGCTCCATTGCGGCACAACGCCGGCGTGCACCATCAGCCAGCCGGCCTCGTAGACGGCCATGCGCTGCTGGCGCAGCCAGTCCATCAGCGCCTCGCGGTCGGGGGCGGCGAGGATGTCGTCCAGCGTGTCGCCCCGGTGCGGGCGGCGCACGCCGTGGTGGGCGGCAAGCAGATGCAGGTCATGGTTGCCCAGCAGGCAGGTCGCCGTCTCGCCCAGGCCGGCCAGGCGGCGYAGCGTCGTCAGCGAGGCCGGGCCGCGGTTGACGAGGTCACCCAGCAGCCAGAGGCGGTCGCGTGACGGGGAGAAATCGATCTGCTGCAGCAAGCGCTCCAGCGCGTCGCAGCAGCCCTGGAGGTCGCCGATCAGGTAGTTCATGTGCGGATTGTCCCGGTCCTGGGGCTCTGCGCGGCAGAGGGCGTGGCCCGCGTTGAGGCTGGCAGGGACGCAGGTTAGGCGCGAGGAGGCCGCGGGTGCTGACCCGCAACGACGAGCAACAACACATGCGCCCCTGCCAGTCTCAACCCGGAGGGCCGGGGCGATTTGCGGGGCCATGCATCGTTGCCGGCTCGTAGTGGGGCTCGCCCCACGGCCTCGCCGACGCCTAGCCTGGCCCCGCAACTCGCCCCGGCGCGAGCTACGCCCTCTGCCGCGCAGACCCCAAAGCGAGGGATCGCACGGTGGGTTTGGTCATGGCCTTCTGATAGTCTCCCGGGCTTCGTTTTTGCCTTGCGCCACCTGGGGTTTTCCCCGGGGTCTGGCGCCTTCGATGGATACCGCTCTCGTTCTCTTTCTGATCCTGATCAACGGCCTGTTCGCGATGTCGGAGATGGCGCTGACCGCCAGCCGCAAGGCGCGGTTGCAGGTGATGGTGGAGAGTGGCGAGGGCGGTGCGCAGGCCGCGATGGACCTGCATGACAACCCGACCAAATTCCTGTCGACGGTGCAGATCGGCATCACCGGYATCGGCGTGCTGAACGGCATCGTCGGCGATGCGGCCTTCTCCGGCCCGCTGTCGCGCTGGCTGACTGAGAGCTTCGGCTTGAACCCGCATGCCACCGACATCGCCGCGACGGCGCTGGTCGTCATCATCATCACGCTGCTGACCATCGTCTTCGGCGAGCTGGTGCCCAAGCGCATCGGCCAGATCTACCCGGAGACGGTGGCCCGCCTCGTCGCGCCGACGATGAACTTCATCTCCATGGCCGCGCGCCCGCTGGTGAAGGCGCTGAGCTTCATGACCGAGGCGACGCTGGGCCTGCTGGGCTTGCGCAACAAGGGCCAGCGCGGTGTGACGGAAGAGGAGATCGCCGCCAGCCTGGAAGAAGGCCGCGACGCCGGTGTCATCGAGGAGCATGAGCACCAGATGGTGCGCAACGTGTTCCGCCTGGACGAGCGTCAGGTCGGCTCCATGATGATTCCGCGGGCCGAGATTGCCTGGCTGGAGGTTGATGCGACGCCGGCCGAGGTGCTGGCCGTCTTGCGCGAGCATGGCTTCAACCGCTACCCGGTCTGCCGCGGTGGCCTGGGCGAGGTGCTGGGCGTGGCCAATGCGCCGGCGCTGCTGGCCGGCATGCTGGAGGGCTTGCCGCTGGACCTGATGGCGGGCCTGGAGCCGCCGCTGTTCGTGCCCGAGACGTTGTCGGGCATGGAGCTGCTGGAACATTTCCGCGTGTCGGACGCGCCCCTGGTCTTCGTCGTCGATGAGTACGGCGAGGTGCAGGGCGTGATCGCCGTGCGTGACGTGCTGGAAGCCATTGCCGGGGAGTTCAATGCCCCGAGTGACGGTGACGCCTGGGCGGTGCAGCGCGAGGACGGGAGCTGGCTGATCGACGGCCTGATCCCGGTGCCCGAGCTGAAGGACCGCCTGGAGCTGAAGGAACTGCCCGAAGAGGACCGTGGGCGCTACAACACCCTGGCCGGCATGATCATGCTGTTGCTGGGGCGCTTGCCGCGCACGACCGATGTCGTGGAGTGGAACGCGTGGAGATTCGAGGTCGTGGACCTCGATGGYAAGCGTGTAGACAAAGTGCTGGTCAGTCGTCTGGCCGAGGAAACTGGAGAGAGAGAAACATGAGCAACCCCCCGATGTACGGCGAAATGCAGCCGCTGGATCGTGACGTCCACAAGAACCTGAAGCTGGACACCGACCAGTCCGTCGTGAGCCGCGTGGCCGATCAGAACTCGGTCTTCCTCGCCGCCGTCGAGTTTGCCGACGCCTGCAAGGAATACCCGATCGTCTTCGTGCGCGCCGGCAGCCCCGGCCCGGATGGCAAGCAGCCCGTCGCGCCTCTGGCCGTGCTGGGCCTGCGCGCGGGCTCCAACCTCTTCGTCGAGGGCGACAAGTGGACCGGTGGCTACGTGCCCGCCTATGTACGCCGTTATCCCTTCGTGATGGCCCGCATGGACGAAAGCTCGAACAGCATGGCCGTCTGCTACGACATGAAGTGGCCGGCCTTCAACGAGACGACCGGCGAGGCCCTGTTCAAGGACGGCCAGCCGACCGAGTTCCTGCTGAACGCCAAGGCCTTCCTGGAAAACTTCGAGCAGGAAGCCGAGCGCACCCGCCTGATCTGCAACCTGCTCGTCGAGATGGACCTGCTGCAGGACATGCGCTTCGAGGCGACCTTGCCCAACGATGAAAAGCTCGACGTCGAGGGTTTCATGGCCCTGGACGAGAAGAAGTACGCCGAGCTGGCCGACGACAAGGTGCTGCAGCTGCACCGCAACGGCCTCATCGCGATGATCGAGATGCACCGCCTGTCGTTGACCAACATGAACCGCCTGGTGGGCAAGTACGTGGTCTGATCCCGCAGCGCCTTCGCTCCCGAGGCCACGCCGCGCGTGGCCTTCTTTCTTGCCGTGGTCCCCGAATACCAGGGCGCGGTCGTTGTCGCATTTCTCGGCGACAGGGAAATCCCTGATCCCCCCGATTTAGATGTATCGGTCTGTGAGCTTCAATGAAATGCGTCATTTCAATCCCTAGACTCCGCCGCTCGGTGCGTTGGGCACCAAGGATGTAGTCGATGACGCCCATGTTCGAAGAAAGCCGCCGCACGCCGCTGAATCCCTTCGGCGGACCGCCGCTGGAGCTCAACAGCGATTTCGGAGCGTTGGAGGGTGACGCCTACGAGCTCGTCGAGCGACGCTATGGCGATCGCGGCCTGGCGGTGAAGCGGGAGACCTACACCAGCCGCAAGGAAGATGGCGACATCATCTGCACGGCGCGCAACGGCGACAACATCATCGGCACGCTGTCGGTGCGTTTTGACGGTGCCGGCGGCCTGCACGCCGACCTGCTCTTCGAATCCGAGCTGGCCGAATGGCGTTCCGCCGGCGTCAAGCTCTGCGAATTCGGCCGGCTGGCTGTGGACAAACATGCCTTCGAGCCCAAGCGGGTGCTGGCCCAGGTGTTTCACCTCGGCTATCTGCACGCCCACCGTCGCGCGCGTTGCGATCGCCTCATCATCGAGGTCAACCCGCGCCACGTCGCCTTCTACCGTCGCTGGCTGGGCCTGCTGCCCTACACGGCGGCCCGGCACAACCCGCGCGTGAACGCGCCGGCTGTGCTGATGAGCATCGATCTGGCGACCGTGCGCGAGCAGATCGCCCTGTGGGGCGGCCGGCCCGAGCTGCTGACCCAGGCCCGTTGCCTTTATCCGTTGGCTTGGGACGAGGCCACCGAGGCCTCCATGCTGGCCAAGTTGAGCTGAGCGGTCAGCAAGGTCCGCCCTGGCGCCATGCCAGCCAGCTGCTCCGCGGCAAGCGGCGCAGTGGCGAATTCCTGCTGCAGGCGCTGCAGCAGATCATCACGATCCGGCGGCGGCGCACCGCAGGACGTGCGTGCCGCGATGGCACGATCCAACGCCCCTTCCAGACCATTGCATTGCACCGAGAACGAGGTGTGGTGAGGCTGACCATGCTGGTCGGTCCAGGTGGCCACGACGCGCAGCACCGGTCCGATCGTGCGTGTCACCCATTCAAAGCGTATGCCGGCGGTGCGTGTGCGGCTGCGCCGCATCAGCCGGCCCGTGCTGCTACCGCCCGGCCGGCGTGCGCGCTCCAGGCGCATGTCGTTCAGGAAGCGCCCGGCCGCGCCCATGGCGGTGGCTTCGGTCATGGAGGAAGTGCCCATGAGGTCAATCGTCATCGCAGAACTCCGAGTTGCTGAATAAACCCGCCGGTCTGTGGCAAACGGGATGCCAGCTCAAAGCAATGGCTCCACCAGGCGGGCAAAGCCCTGCAGCAGGCGCTGGCCCAGGCCGCGCTTGGCCCATTGCGTCGCGTCGATGTGCTGAGATACCTGCAGGTCGCGGGCGAACAGCGCCTGCATCTGCTGGCCGAAGTCGTCGCCGAGGACGATGACGTCGACCTCGTTGTTGCCGACGATGCTGCGCCAGTCGAGGTTGCTCGAGCCGACGCTGGAATAAACGCCATCCACGACGGCCGTCTTGGCGTGCATGACGGACTCCGTCATTTCGTGGATCTGCACGCCGGCTTCCAGTAGCTGGGCATAGCGCGAACGCGCGGCGTGCAGCACCATGGCGACGTCGCTGCGGCCCGGCAACACGAGGGAGACGGCCACGCCGCGGCGGGCCGCGTCGCACAGGGCCCGGATGAGCTCGGGCCCGGGTGCGAAATAGGCCATGGTCAGCTGCACGCTGCGCTGCGAGGCATCGATGGCGTGCAGCAGCGCCGTGTAGCTGGGGTTGATGCCATTGGCCGGATCGCCCGCCACCAGCTTGACGACGCGCTGCCCGGGTGTGGCCACACGGGGCGGCGGGGCGGGCGCCAGTTCGCCGGGGCAACCCTGCAGGGCCCAGGATTCGCGGAACAGCACGGCCAGGGCCGACACCACGGGGCCGCGCAGCTCCACCTGGGTGTCTCGCCAGCCCTGCTTGTCGGCATCGGCCGGTGGCTGTATTGGCGCACCCTTCGCGCTGCGCGCTGTCCCGCCAGGCGGGAGCGGAGCCCCTTCGGGCGGCCGGGCGGGGCCCCTGCGGCGGGCGCTGCTGAAGGAGCCTTCGGCGTAGACGTTGCTGAGGTTGATGCCGCCGGTGAAGGCCACGTCGCTGTCGGCGGCCAGCATCTTGCGGTGGTTGCGCTGCAGCACGCCCCAGTGGCCCGGTCGCTCCAGCGGATTGATCGGGTTGAAGGCGCACACGGCGACGCCGCCCTTGCGCAGGCGGTCGAAGAAGGCGCCGTCCGTGCCCATCGAACCCAGGCTGTCGTACATCAGCGCCACGCTGACGCCCTCGGCGGCCTTGCGCAGCAGCAGCTCGCCGATCTCGGCGGCCACGCCCTCGTCCTCGATGATGTAGAACTCCACCAGCAGGCGGTGGCGGGCGGCGGCGATGGCCGCCTTCATCGCTGCAAAGGTGGCGGGGCCGTCGACCAGCAGCCTGGCCGTGTTGCCGCGCAGCAGCTGGGTGTCGCCCCTGGCTGCCAGCGCGCCGAGATGGCGTTCCAGCAGCGCGCCATTGCCCTCGTCGCGCACCCGGGCCAGGTCCCTGGCCTCGACGGCATCGGAGACGGGGCCGTCACGGCCCTGCAGGGTGACGCGGTCGGCGGTCTGGCGCGCCGACGCCGGCTGCACCTGACGTTCCTGTTCCAGCAAGGTGCCGCAGGCCACCGTGCCCGCCAGGGAGAACACCACCGCGAGGGCCCAAGCCCAACCGCCGAGGTGCCAGCCGCGAGATTGCTTCATGAGGCCCGCCAATGCACCAATGTTGAGCTCGCTAGGCAGGCGGTGTGCCCGCCCAGGCCCAGCCTGCGGAGGCCGTTGAGGTCAAGCGGCTGCAGGGAGCGGAGCAACCGGTAGAACTTGCAGCAATGCTGGCCGCACGACCTCAGGCGTCGGTGGGCGTCGGGCGACCGCCTTCGCCTTCCCAGGTTTGCACGGCGACCGGTGCTCGCGCCGAATGGGCCCTGCGACGACGGTGGCGGTGGCCATGGCAGGCTCGCCAGGCCAGCACGAGCACGGCACCCAGCGCCAGCGCGTCCAGCAACCGCGTCAACGAGAGACCGGCGGGATCATGGCAATCAGCGTCTTGTAACAAGGGGTTGCTCATGGGCGGGCATAACGTTACGGTGGGCGGCCAGCTGAGGGCAGCTGGCATGCCTGACGGGGATTACTGCTGGATACACGCCCCGGCCGGGCAAAGTTTTTCTGACGGGGGTGGAATGTGTTGAAAATGACTGCTCCCGTAGCGCCGGGTCACCGTAACAAAGCTGGAAGGAAACGATGCCGCATGCCTTGGTAGTGGACGATGACCATGATTCAGCCGCCTCCCTGCGCGAGTTGATCGCGGGCGAGCAGTTCACCGTGGCGGTCGCTCACAACTTGCGCGATGCGCGCAAGCAGCTCTCGCTGCAGCAGCCCGACATCCTGCTGCTGGACCTGCGCCTGCCCGACGGCAATGGCATGGACCTGCTGGCCGACCCCAAGCTGGTGGCCAATTCGGAGGTCGTGCTTTGCACTGGCCACGCCAATCTGGAGACCTCCATCCAGGCGCTGCGCCTGGGGGCGGCCGACTATCTCGTCAAACCCGTCAACCTCAAGCAGTTGCAAGGGGTGCTGTCGCGCATCATGAAGCCGGCGACCTTGCAGGCCGAGGTGGAGGATCTGACTGCCAATCTGGACGAGTCCGGTCATTTCGGCCATCTTTGGGGCCGCAGCGCGCCGATGAAGCGCATCTACGAGCAGATCTCGCGCGTGGCGGGTACCAGCGTGTCGGTCTTCATCACGGGCGAGTCGGGTACCGGCAAGGAGGTGGTGGCGCAAACCGTGCACGACCTCAGCCGCCGTCGCAAGCGCCCCTTCCTGGCCGTGAACTGCGGCGCGATCAGCCCCAACCTGATCGAGAGCGAGATCTTCGGCCACGAGAAGGGCAGCTTCACCGGTGCCGAGCGCCAGCACCAGGGCTTCTTCGAGCGCGCCAGCGGTGGCACTCTCTTCCTGGACGAGATCACCGAGATGCCGCTGGAGCTGCAGGTCAAGCTGCTGCGGGTGCTGGAGACCGGGCGCTTCATGCGCGTGGGCAGCACCACCAGCCAGGAGACCGACGTGCGCATCGTCGCGGCCACCAACCGCCTGCCCTACCAGGCGGTGGCCTCGGGCAAGTTGCGCGAAGACCTGCTCTATCGCCTGAACATCTTCCCGATCGCGCTGCCGCCGCTGCGGGACCGCATCGCCGACATCCCGCTGCTGGCCAACCATTTCCTGGCCGCCATCAGCGAGCAGGAGGGCACCGTGCGCCGCTTCTCGCCCGAGGCGCTGGCGACCTTGGTGGGTTACCCCTGGCCGGGCAATGTGCGCGAGCTGCGCAATGTCGTGCAGCGCGCTTATGTGATGGCCCAGGGC
>NZ_JBFULE010000042.1:0-18928 GCF_056400485.1 Roseateles sp. P5_B10 | reverse complement strand
GCAAAAATCGAGGCTTCATCAAAAAATACCGGCTCAACGGAAAATCAGTCTAGGTACACATCTCATAAAATCGAGTATCTCCACCAAAATATACTGGACTTTCAAAGATTCTTTCAAGACCTATCGGCCCTCTCAAGCGGACCTGCTTTTCTAATTCTTGACGACCTATACCATATTAAGAAGGCGGACCAAGCGAAGGTGATCGACTATTTTCACCGAGTCGCAAAGGGCAACAGTCTTTGGCTGAAGATCGGCACCATAAAACACAGAACTCAGTGGTACGAACATTCAGACCCGCCCGTAGGCATGAAACTCGGCGACGATGCCAAAGACATTGACCTTGACATGTCGCTGGAAAAGTTTGGCTCTTTGAAAACCTTCTTGCGATCGATCCTGTCGAATCTAATTTCAGAAACGCCGCCACTAAGCATCAGCGGGCTACTTAATCCCACTGCCATTGACAGACTAATAATCGCTTCGGGTGGAGTAACGAGAGATTTCATTGGGATATTTGCAAAAGCAATTCTACAAGCTCAGAATAGAGATAAATCTCACCATCGCGGCCCCAAGATTGGAGCGGAGGACGTAAACCTGGCAACTGGTGACTACGCCCCATTGAAGCAAGAAGAATTCAAGCTTGATACAGATTCCGAGCGCGAAATTCTTGAAAACGCCTTCAAACTATTGGCAACATTCTGCACAGAAAAATCCAAGTGCAATGTTTTTCTAGTCTCCCAGAAACTAAATGGTCCCACGCGGGACGCGATTGATCTTCTTATCGACCTTAGACTGATCCACCCAGTAAAGTCACGTGTCACTTTAAAGAAGGGCGCTGCAGGCGAGCTATATGAAGCCTACATGCTTGACCTTAGTCAATACACGGCGGCACGTAAAGTTCATGAATTTCAAATAATTGACTTAAGTGCCGGAGACAAAGACGAAGCGATTCGAAAGTCCTCGCTTATTTACCCTAGCCGCTAACAGGGCGTGCGCTGGGGTTGGGCTAGGGTCAGTTATCAAATCAAAAGTCCAGCATGGCAATTCATCTGAATGCCCCGCTCCAACGCGCAGCCGCTGACCTCCCGCTGCTGACCGTCGCCCTCAGTCAGCATGCAAATCGTGCCCAGGACACCCCGGTCTACACCTCCCCCGCCGCCTTCGAAGCCTTCATCCGCGGCGGCGGCAATGTGCCGCTGTATGAGCGCGTCAGCGCGGAGCTGGCAAGCCACTACACGCGGGCCGTGCAGTCCCTGCTCGACATCGGCTGCGGCGACGGCCATGCCCTCTTCCCGGCCCTGGCCGCCACGGCCCACCCGCACGCACTGGAGCGCCTGACGCTCGTGGAGCCCGCGAGCGCGCTGCTGGCCAGCGCCGTGGCGCGCGCCCAAGCCGAACAGCCCACACTGCCCATGCAGGCGCTGAACGAGGGCCTGGGCGCCTTCGCCGCCAAGCTCGGGCCTGATGCGCGCTGGGACCTCGCCCAAGCCACCTTCGCGCTGCAAGCCATTCCCGAGCCCGAACGCTGGACCGGCCTGGCGCGGCTGCGTGCCCACGTGAAGCGGCTGGTGATCGTGGAGTTCGACATTCCCGACCTTCAGCGCGGCACGGACGACTACATCGCTTCGCTCGCGCAGCGCTACGAACGCGCCTTGGGCGAGTACGAAGGCGCTACGCGCGAGCTGGTCGCGCAGGGCTTCCTGATCCCCATGTTCCTCGGCCAACTCGACGCGCAGACCGCCGCGACGAACTGGGAGCACCCGATGCCGGTGTGGCGCGAGAAGCTCGAAGCCCTGGGCTGGCGCGTGACGCGCGTGGCGCACATCAGCGACTACTTCTGGGCCCCGGCCTTCGTGCTGGTGGCCGAAGCTTGAACTGACGGCGCATCCAGGCCACGGGCGCGGGCGCCCGCCCCTCCTGCCCCCCCGATCATCCTGAAGATGAAGGACGCTTCGCCACCCTGGCGCCGCCCACCTCACCGCAAACGGGGCCGCGGGCGCACAGTGCGCCGGCGCACCACCGCGCGAACGCATTCACCGGCGTCGACGGTGAGGAGAACTTCAAAATGAACTACGCAAAGCACATGCTGACGGGGCTGTTGGCGGCAGGTTTGATGMTGGTTGGCACTGCGGCATCCGCCCAGGACTCCAGCTACAAGCCGGGCACGGTGTGGAACTTCTCCCATATCAAGGTCGAGCCCGGGCAGTTCGAGAACTACATGGACTTCCTGGCCAAGACCTGGAAGAAGTCCAACGAGTTCGGCAAGAAGGAGGGCTACATCCTGTCCTACCACGTGTTCTCGGTGAACAACGCGCGCGAGGGCGAGCCCGACCTGATCCTGGCCATCGAGTCCAAGGACTATCTGACGACCGCGCAGCAGCTGGAAGTGCAGAAGAAGTACGAGGCCTTCATGGCCATGGACCAGCACAAGATGGACGCGGCCTCCGGCGAGCGCAAGGTGATGCGCAAGCTGGCGGGCGGCATGGAGTTGCAGGAGCTGGTGCTGAAGTAAGGCAGCCCGCCCATTCAGCTGTGCCAGCATGCCCTCCGGCACGGCTTGGATGGAAAAAATACCAATGCTCACGAGCACTTAGCAAACTCTTAAGGTTCGGCTAGCAAGCATTTAGCGGCGCGCCGCCGCCCCGATTCCTACAGTGACTGCACGGTTCGATGCCAGGCGCAGCGAGCCATTCGACACACCACCCAGGGAATCCGAGATGCACACCTCACTGCAAGAAATCCTCGCCGTTCGCGGCACGGCCACGGCGCCGCGTTTTGACATCTACGCCAGCATCCACAAGGGCCTTCGGCTGATGCTCGCCGACCTGGTCACCAGCGCCGGGCGCGTCGACCCGGGCGACCCGGCGTCGCTGCAGCAGCTGGCCAGCAAGGTCGAGGCGGCGGCGGATTTCTGCGCGTCGCACCTGAAGCACGAGGACGCCTTCGTGCATCCCGCGCTGGAGCGCGCGCAGCCGGGCACCAGCCAGCGCGTCGCGACCGAGCACGTGGCGCATGAGCGCGACATCGAGGCGCTGCGCACCCATGCCCGCGCGCTGGCCGATTGGCCGGCGCAGGATCGCGCAGGGGCCTGCCAGGCGCTGTACCACGCGGTGAGCCTGTTCGCGGCCCACAACCTGGCGCACATGCACCTGGAGGAGACCGAGCACAACGCGGTGTTGTGGGCGCATCTGGACGATGCCGGCATCATGGCCATCCACGGCCAGATCCTGGCCGCGCTGTCGCCCGCCGAGACGATGGCGTCGCTGCGCTGGATGCTGCCGGCCCTGGCGCCGGCGGAGCGCTTGGGAATGTTGGCCGGCATGCGTGCCAACGCGCCGGCGCCGGTGTTTGGCGCGGTGCTGGCCATGGCGCGCGAGCGCCTCAACGACGACGACTGGGCTGCGCTGGCGCGCGGCCTGGGCCTGCCGGTTGCACCTGGCCTGGCGGCCTGACGGAGGCCCATGATGAACAACAACAAACGCTATGGCGCCTGGTGGCTTCGCATGGCTGCGCTCTACCTCGTGGTGGGCGTGTCACTGGGCAATTACATGGGCGCGACGCACGACTTCGGGTTGCGCTCGGTGCATGCCCACGTCAACCTGCTGGGCTGGGCGAGCATGCTGGGCTTCGGCCTGGTGGTGCAGCAGTTGGCCGACACGCTGAGCCCGCGGCTGGTGGCGCTGCAGTTCTGGCTGCACCAGCTGGCGCTGCCGGTGATGCTGTCGGCGCTGGCGGCGCTGATGCGCGGCAATACAGCGGCCGGGCCGCTAGTGGGGCTGGGCTCGGTGGTGGTGGGGGTGGCGGTGCTGGCCTTTGCCGCCAACGTCTGGCGCGGCACCGGCGCCAAGCTCAGGGCTGCCTGAGCTCCAGCTCGCCGCAGACCTGCAGCTTCAGCCGCCCGCGCCCGCACTTGTGCTGAGCGGCGGCCCCCCGTGCCCCAGCACAGGTTGGGCACCGCCAGCGCGCTGCTGGAGGGCAGGACCCCGTCGCAACGCTCGTTGAGTGTGGCCAGGAGTGCGCCGCCGAGCGGCTTTCAGTGCGCGTGCGAAGCCGCGCCGGCGGGCACCTCGGCCCGGGCCTGGCAGTGCTTGTCCATCATGCTGCCAGGCGCGCTGGCGGCGCGGCCGGGTTCTGCGGCGTGGCGCTTGCACATCTCGTCCATCATGCCGCCGCCCTTGCCGCCACCCTTGCCGTCTTCTTTGCGTGCGCCGTCGGCCGCAGCGGTGTGGGCGCCATGGCCCGGCGGCACGGAAGCGGCGCAGCCCGCCAGGGCGAGCACCAGGGCGAGGGCGGGGGTGAATGGCTTCATGCGGCGACTCCAACGGGTTGGCGCCAGCTTGCGCCGCCGCGACTGCGCCGCGTTTGATGCGGGTCAAACGCAGTGCTCGTGCTTTTTCAACCCCCTCAAACCTTGGGTCGGAACCGTCATGCCACGCTGGCATGCTTGGCTCATCGCTCAGCAGTACGAGACGACCCTCATGTTGCACACCACCCCCACCCCCGACCGCGACCAGACCCTCGGTGAAGAGATCGCCAATGCCATCAGCCACGGCCTGGGCGTGGTGCTGGCCATCGCAGCCCTGCCCATCCTGGTGATCCGCGCGATGAACCATGGCGGCACGGCCGATGTGGTGGCCGCGGCGATCTTCGCGGCCACGATGATCCTGCTGTACGGCATCTCGACGCTGTATCACGCCCTGCCGAACAGCCTGTGGCAGGGCCGCGCCAAGGCGGTGCTGCTGCGGCTGGACCACGCGGCCATCTACGTCTTCATCGCCGGCAGCTACACGCCCTTCACGCTGGGCGTGCTGCACACCGGGCCGGGCGTGACGCTGTTGATCGCCGTCTGGGCCGCGGCAGCGTTCGGCGTGGCGATCAAGCTGCTGAACCGGCTCAAGCACCGCTTCGTGTCCACGGGCCTGTATCTGGCCATGGGCTGGGTGGTGGTGTTCGCGGCCGGGCCGCTGGTGAACAGCCTGCCGGCCGCGGGCCTCACGCTGCTGATCGCCGGCGGCCTGAGCTACACGCTGGGGGCGTTCGTCTTCCTGCTGGACAACCGGGTGCGCTACTCGCACTTCGTCTGGCACCTGTTCGTGCTGGGCGGCAGCGCCTGCCACTTCTTCGCGGCGCTGTTCTACGCCTACACCTAGACTGCGCGCGAGCCATCGGGCGCGTTCAGGCACGACAAACTGAAGTGCCCGCCGGAGGCGGAGTCAGGGAGATAACAAGCATGTCGATTCCAGACCCGTGCCCGGCGCCGCTGGCGCGCTCGGCCGGCCGTTGGCGCCTGGGCATGGGCGCCACTGCCATGGTGGCCGCCCYGTCCGCCTGCGGCGGGGGCGGGGGCGGTGGTTCTGCACCCGCACCCGCACCCGCACCTGCACCTGCACCTGCCCCCTCACCGGCACCTGCGCCCGCCCCAGCTCCAACGCCTGCACCGGCACCAGCGCCCGCCCCAGCGCCTGCCCCGGCACCCGCCCCGGCTCCAGCACCCGCGGCCTTCGAGCCCGTGCCCGCGACATCGGCGGCCAGCTACATCTGGCAGCGCAACTTCGGCGGCAACCCGCTGGCGTCGGCCAGCGGCACGACGATGAACATGTTCGACGCGACCGAGCCGGTGCTGACGCAGTACACG
Source organism: Roseateles sp. P5_B10 (assembly GCF_056400485.1). Lineage (NCBI taxonomy): Bacteria > Pseudomonadati > Pseudomonadota > Betaproteobacteria > Burkholderiales > Sphaerotilaceae > Roseateles > Roseateles sp. P5_B10. The sequence goes on along the minus strand of NZ_JBFULE010000042.1, from coordinate 13,296 downwards.
TGGATGAACCAGTTCGCCACGGGTGGTGGCATCTTCTGGATCGGCCCGCAGCCGCAGAGCGGGCTCTTCCTCGGCACGACTGCGCCGGCGCTGAAGCTGCAGGTTGGGCTGGTGCCGCACGCCATCTGGCCGATGGCGTCCAGCTCCGTGGGCACGCTGGATTCGCCCAACTGCCGCCCCAGCAATGGCGCCTACGTGGTGCACGACGTGGCCTATGCGGCCGATGGCAGCCTGAGCAGTCTGGCCGCGGATTTCACGGCCGAATGCTCGCTGGGCTATGCCGCCTACGTGAGCGGCGCCATCCGCTACCGGTCGGCCGTGGCCGCGGCCCTGGACCGCAGCTTCGCCGTGGCCGGCGCTGACCGCACGCTGAACGAGGGCGAATCCCTGCGCCTGGACGGCTCGCTCTCCTGGAACCCTGCCAGCAGGTTGCGCTCCATCGAATGGACCCAGCTGTCGGGGCCGAGCTTCGACCTGTCCAATTGCCGGCTGGGCATCTGCGACACCTACACGCCGCTGGTGGCCAAGGGCGGCGCGCAGGCGAAGTTCAGGCTGACGGCGGTCTCGGAGTCCGGCAAGTCGGCGACGGCCGATCTGACCATTACCGTGCGCAGTTGGCAGGACACGCAGTCGCGGGCCGACATCTGGGGCAGCGGCCACGTCTCGAGCGGTAGCGACTTGCGCATGTCGGAATCGGATGGCGTGTTCGATGTCCCGGTCAAGGGCGGGACCGAGGCCATCTTTGCCGACCAGACGGCGGAGCGCATTCGCTGGGTGTTCAACCCCAACGGCAATGCTGCCTATGACAGCATGGAGCTGGTGCTGTCGAACACGGCCGGACTTGCGCTCACGCCGGGCAGCTATGCCGGCAACCTGCGGGCCGGCTTCGAGCCGGGGGCCCGCCCGGCAGCCAGCGCCAGCTATGCCGGCCACGGGTGCAACTCCTCCGAATGGGAAGCCCTGGTGGCCGAGATGGACCGCGACCCCACCCAGCTGACGACGGTGAACCGTGGCGCCGTCACGCTGCACATTGGCTGCACCGAGGGCGGTGGCGAGCTGCAAGGCAGCTATCTGCGGCTGTGGCTCCGCTACACGCCAATGTCGCCGCCGGTGGTCAGGGTCACTGCGCCCACCACGGCCACGGCCGGCCAGGCCGTGATGATCCAGGACGCGGGCAGCACCACCGCGAACGGTGGCGAATGGCTGCGGACATGCAAGCAGATCTATGGGCAGGCCAGCGCCAGCATCGAATTCCTCGCCAACGGTGCCTGCAAGGTCACGCCATCGGCCAGCACGCCCAACAACAGCAAGGTCGTCGTGGCCTACGAAGTGCTGGACGGCAAGGGCCAGTCGGGCGTGGCCCTCGCCGAACTCTTGGTAACCGGCGGCCCCGCGGCGGCGGCGCAGCTTGGGGGCAAGCCCGCGTTCCAGGCGGCGACGCAACCCGCCCGGCGGACGGCGCGATGACGCGTCACACTGGGGCCTGACCCGAACTTCAGCTGGAGTGCCCCCCATGCCCAAGGCTTACTGGATCGCCCGCGTCGACGTCAACGACCCCGAGCAATACAAGCTCTACGTGCAGCGCAACGACGCGGTGTTCGCCAAGTTCGGCGGCCRCTTTCTCGTGCGCGCCGGCCAGTTCGACAACCCCGAGGGCACCTGCCGCGGCCGCAATGTGGTGATCGAGTTCCCGAGCTACGAGGTGGCGCTGGCCTGCTACAACTCGCCGGAGTACGCGCCCCAGATCACGCTGCGCCAGGCCGCGGCCGAGGCGGACATCGTCATCGTCGAGGGCTATGACGGGCCGCAGCCGGGTTGAACCGGTGAGCGATTAAAGGCTGCAACCGTGACCTAACGACGCCGCAGGCAGGTTGCTGCGCCGCTGTCCTACAAGGGCTTTGGGGCGGCGTGGTACATTCGCCGCATAGATTCGCACAAGACCGTTTCCTCAAGGTCTTATCTGCAGCCCCGCTGGCCACCCCCTGGCCCTTCTTGCGAGCGGCTCGCTTCAGCAACTCCCCGGTGAGTGTTCTTGAGTGTTTCTGTCTCCGCACGGCATGACGCCGACGGAGTATTTTTTCCATCTATACATTCCAAAAAGGAACACCATGACTACAGAAACCGGCACCGTGAAATGGTTCGACGACGGCAAGGGCTTCGGCTTCATCACGCCTGACAACGGCGGCAAGGACCTCTTCGCCCACCACAGCGAAATCAAGAACGCTGGCGGCTTCCGCTCGCTGGCCGAAGGTGCCAAGGTGTCGTTTGAATCGACCCAAGGTGCCAAGGGCCCGCAAGCCTCGAACATCCGCACGCTGTAATTTGTGCAAGGGCGCCTTGGGCGCCCAACCGCCGCCGGCAAAGACCGGCGCGGGAGCCCCACAAAAAGAAGAACAACATGAACAATAACAATATCGAGGTGGGACGCTTTTTGGTTTCACCCATGACCCAAGCCCGCGAGGGCGGCGGTTTCGACGCCCTGGTGTCGATCCGCTCCGGTCGCGGCATGGCCAGCGTGGATCGCATCATGCGTTTCACGCCACAGTTCATCAGCCCGCAGGCAGCATTGCACTACGCGCGGAATGAAGGCCTTGCCTGGGCGCGCTGCCATTGAGGAGCGCGCGGCGGTCACCGGCCGCATCAGACGCCGGCACGGCCACGTGCTCGGCCTCCCGTCTAACTTTCGCAACGGAGCCCCACACTTGGCCAAAGAAGAACTGATCGAAATGCAAGGCGTCGTGGATGAAATCCTGCCCGACTCGCGCTTTCGCGTGACGCTGTCGAATGGCCACAAGGTCATCGCCTACACGGGCGGCAAGATGCGCAAGCATCACATCCGCATCCTGGCCGGCGACAACGTGTCGCTGGAGATGTCGCCCTATGACCTGAGCAAGGGCCGCATCACCTTCCGCCACCTGGAGCGTCGCGGCCCGCCGCCGTCCGGTGGTGGCAGCCAGCAGCGCCGCTGAGCCCTCGCGGCTTAAACCCCGAATCGGCCGCCATGGCATGCCTGGCGGCCGTTTCCATTGGTGCGCTTGCAACATCCAAGCTCGCGCCCACCGCGTAGGCTCTGCGTTCCCATGTTGAAAGCCACCCTCTTCCTGCTCGGCGCCCTGCTGTTGGCGGGGGTGCTGGTGGCCTACGCGCCGGTGAAGGCGCTGAACGTGCTTGCGCCCGTCCACACGCACACGCGCACGGCCGGCCTGGCCTACGGGCCGGGGCCGCGCCAGCAGCTGGACGTGTACCAGCCGGCCCGCGCGGCGCCGCGTGAGGGCTGGCCGGTGGTGGTGTTCTTCTACGGCGGCGCCTGGAACCGCGGCAAGCGCGGCGACTACGCCTTCGTCGGCGAGGCGCTGGCCTCGCGCGGCATCCTGACGCTGGTGGCCGACTACCGCCTCTACCCGGAGGTGCGCTACCCCGACTTCCTGCGCGACAGCGCCGCAGCGCTGGCCTGGAGCCTGAGCCACGCCGCGGGCCTGGGCGGCAACCCGCGGCGGGTCTTCGTCATGGGCCACAGCGCCGGCGCCTACAACGCCGCCATGCTGGCGCTGGACCCGCGCTGGCTCAAGCAGGCCGGCCACACGCCACGCGARCTGGCCGGCTTCATCGGCCTGGCCGGGCCCTACGACTTCCTGCCCATCGAGAACCCCGACGCGAAGCCGGTGTTCTTCCACCCCGACTACCCGCCCGGCACCCAACCGCTGGAACATGCCAGCAAGGCCGCGCCGCGCAGCTTCCTGGGTGCGGCAAGAGACGACTCACTGGTCAACCCGCAACGCAGCACCCAGGGCCTGGCGACGCGGCTGAAAACCTTCGGCGTGCCGGTGACGGTGAAGTTCTACGACCGCGTCGGCCACACGACGCTGATTGCCGCCTTCGGTGCGCCGCTGCGCTGGCTGGCGCCGGTGCTGGAAGACGTGACAGGTTTCGTCAACGGCCCGCCTGAGCGCTGAGCACCGCCCGCCGCAGCGCGGCCAGGGCCTCATGGTCGGTCCAGCTGTCGGCGGCGTCGCCGATGACGACCTCCACCATCGCACCGCCCGCCAGCACATGCGAGGCCACCGTCCGTGCGCCCAGCCAGAAGCCGTCGCGCCGGGCCACCTCCAGCAAGCCTTCGCGCAACGCTTCGGGTGCCACTGGCAGGTGCAGCTGGAAGGCATTGACCTGCGGCTTCTCGGGCGCCACGCGCCAGCCAGGTTCGGCCGCCAGCAAGGCGGCCAGCGCCTGCGCGCGCTCGCGGTAGGCGGGCATGCGCGGCAACTGCGTGCGCAGGCCCTGCAGCGCGCTCAGCACGTAGGGGTGAACGGTGAAAAGGTTGCCCGCCAGGCGGGTCTGCCAGGGCGCGATCTGGGCGATGAAATCCTCGCTGCCGGCCAGCACGCAGCCGRCCAGGCCGCCCAGGCCCTTGTAGAAGGACACGTAGACCGAATCCGCCAGCGCGGCAATCTCGGCCAGCGGCCGGCCGTAGTGGGCCGAAGCCTCCCAGAGCCGCGCGCCGTCGAAATGCAGCGGCACACCCGCCGCGCGGCACCAGGCGCTGATGGCCATGAGTTCGTCCCACTCGGGCAGGCGGTAGCCGGCCCGGCGCAGCGGCAGTTCGACCACAACGACCGCCGGCTGGCCGGGCAGCGAAGCCAGTTGCGCGGTGCCGAAGGGCTCGTCCGTCATGCCGATGCGCAGGCCGCGCAAGCCCAGCAGCTTCTCGAAGGCCTCGGCCTCGTCGATGGCGATATGGCTTTGCGGGTGCAGCGCCACCGGGCCGTCGCCCTCACCGCAGTGCACGCGCAGCGCCGCAAGCTGGGCGGCCACGCCCTTGTGCATGAAGCGCGCGGCCGGCTTGCCGAGCAGGGCGGCCACCTCGGCCTCCAGCGCCTGGATGGCCTGACCCTGGCCGTAGACGTCCAGCGGCAACTCGGCTTCGGGCAGTTCGGCCAGCGCCAGCAGGGACTCGCGTATGGACAGCGGCGGGCGGTGGCCATTGAGCCAGCGGGTGCAGCGCTTGCGCAGTTCGGTGTCGGCGTTGAGGGTGGTGTTGGAGTAGCTGGCAGAGGGCATGGCCGGGAGTGTCGCCTGCCTCTCGAAGCCGACGCTGGCGACAGCGCCGCGCCGGGCGGGAATGCCCTTTTGATCGGGGTTCACTAAACTCTCGCCCTTTTTCCTCGCGCGCGCCGTACAGGCGCGCCAGCCCCATGCAAGCCCTCTCACCGCAGCCCCTCGCACCCGAGCCCCTGGCCCGGCTGCTGCTGCAATGGGGCGTCGCGCCGGTGGCGGCAGCACCCGTGGCCGAGCGCCTGGGCGGCTGGCTGGGCTGGGCGGAGGCCATCGGCCTGTCCCAATTGCTGGCCACAGCGCCTGCAGCCGGCGCCAACGTCGCCGCCCGCCGCGAAGCGGTGGACTGGGCCGACGCCGCACTGGCCCGCCTGCAGGAAGAGCTGACCGCCGCCTTCGACGACGCCCTGCTGGCGCGCGAATCCGCCGAATCCGCGCCAGAAGGCGTGCCGCTGGCCGACCTGCTGGCGCCCTACCGCCTGCACCACGCCCAGCAGCAGCGCAGCATGGCCGCGCGCGTGGCCACACTGCGCGAGCGCCTGCGCCCCCGGCTGGCCGAAGCCTCGGGGGCGCTGGCCCGGCTGGCGCAGCTGGACGCGGTGTTCGAACGCGCCATCGTCGCGCAGGAGCGCCCGCTGCTGGCCGGCCTGCCCGCCCTGCTGACGAAACGCGCGACAGATCATCACGCCACCGACCCGCGCCGCTGGCGCACCCGCTTCTGGGCCGACCTGCAGCGCGCGCTGCGCGCCGAGCTGGACCTGAGATTGCAACCGGTGCAGGGGCTCATTGAAGCCCTGCATCAAGCTGATTCCTGATGAACCGCTTCCTGAACGCCCTCTATTCCCTCGCCCTGGCCGCCGGCCTCGCGGGCATTGCCGGCGCCGCGCTGGCCGCCGCCCGCCACCACCCGGTGGCGCTGGCAATGACGCTGCTGATCGCGGCCTTCTTTGCCATCGGCATCTGGGAGCTGACCGCCTTTCGCCGCAGCAGCCGCGAGCTGGATGCCGCGCTGGACGCCGAGCCGAAAGAGGGTTGGGTCGCGGCATTGCCCGCCGCCCTGCGTGCCAGCGTGCAGCAGCGCCTGGAAGGCCTGCGCGTGGCCCTGCCCGGCCTGGCACTCGCGCCGGCACTGGCCGGCCTGCTGGTGCTGCTGGGCATGCTGGGCACCTTCATCGGCCTGGTCATCACATTGAGCAGCACGGCCAGTGCCCTGGGCCAGACGGCCGACCTGGCCGCACTGCGCACCGCACTGGGCGCGCCGGTGCAGGGCCTGGGCCTGGCCTTCAGCGCCAGCGTGGCCGGCGTGACGGGCTCGGCCATGCTGGGCCTGATGGTGGCGCTGGCAAGGCGCGAACGCGCGGCCGTGTCGGGCCAGCTCGACACCGCCCTGCTCGGCAAGCTGCGCCCGCTGACCGCCGCGCACCGCCGCGCACTGGAGCAGCAGGCCGCCGAAGCTGCCGCGGCTGAAGCAGCGCAGCAGCGTCAGCTTGAACTCGTCGCCCAGTTGCAGCGGTACGCCCAGCAGATGGCCGACCAGCTCGCCGCGCAGAACGACCGCTTCCATGGCGAGACGAGTAAGGCCTACACCGCCCTGGCCGCCAGCGTGGACACGACGCTGCGCAGCAGCCTGGCCGAGAGCGCCCGCCTGGCCGGCGCCGCCATCCAGCCCGCCGCCGAGGCCGCAATGGCCGGCATCGCCCGCGAGGCCGCCGCCCTGCATGAGCGCGTGGGCACGCAGGTGGCCGGCCAGCTCGGCGCGCTGAGCAGTCGCTTCGAAGCCGGCGTAGCGCAGATCGCCCAGCAGGGCGAGGCCACGGCCAAGGCACAGGCGGAGGGCCTCGCCCAGCAGCGCGAGGCCGCACTGAAACTGCTGGCCGACACGAGCACTGCAACGCAGCAGGCGGTGGATCGCCTGGGTGAACGCTGGGCCGCGCAGGCGCAAGACCTGTTGGCCGCACAGGCGCAAGCCGACACTGCCCGCGCCGCCGCGTTGGGCCGTCAGATTGAGGCGCTGGCCGAGCAACGTGCCGCCGCCCAGCAAGCCATCGCCGACACCGCCGGGCGCTTTGCCGCACAGACGCAGACGCTGCTGGACCACATGGCCGAGGCGCAAGCCCGGCAGCAGGCCCTGCAAGCCGAGCTGGACACGCAGCGCCGCGCCGAGTCCCAGGCCGACGCCGAGGCGCTCGCACAGCAGCGCGCCGCCAACGAGCAGTTGCTGGCCGCCCAGCGCGAGGCCGCGCAACAGCTGCTGGCCGACAGCGGCGAGCGCGCCCAGAACGCGCTGACCGCGCTGACCACTGGCTTCGCCGCGCAGACCAAGGACCTGCTGGACCGCATCGCCGACACGCAGACCCGCCACGCGGCGCTGCAGGCCGAACTGGACAGCGAACGCCGCACCGAGGCCCGCGTCGACGCCGAGGCCCTGGCCCGGCAACGCACCGCCAACGAACAGCTGCTGGTCGCCCAGCGCGAAGCCGCGCAGCAACTGCTGGCCGCCAGCGGCGAACGTGCCCAGAGCGCCTTGACCGAGCTGACCGCCGGCTTTGCTGCGCAGACACAGGCCGCTGTCACCACGCTGGCCGAGGCACACACGCAGCTGCAATCGGCCCATGCCGCGCACGATGCCGAGCGCCTGGCCGCATGGCGCACCGAGCTGCAGTCGGCCGGCGCCACGCAGTTGGCCCAGCAGCAGCAACTGGCCGATGGCCTGCTGCGGCACACCCGCGAACTGGTCGCGCAGACCGAGGCCCAGGCCAAGACCACGCTGAGCGAAGCCGGCGCGTTGCTGCAGGCCGCCGGCGAAGCCCCACGCGCAGCCGTCGAAGTGGTTGCCGCGTTGCGCGAGCAATTGGCACAGAGCCAGGCCCAGGACCGCGCAGCCCTGGCCGAACGCGCCGAACTGATGCAGACGGTCTCGACGCTGCTGGCCTCGCTGCAGCAGGCCGCTGGTGAACAGCGCGCTGCCATCGATGCCTTGGTAGGCAGCTCCGCCACCCAGCTCGAAGCCCTGGGCCAGCGCTTCACCGCGCAGGCCGACGCGACCGGAGAGAAGCTGGCCGAAGCCGCGACGACCTTGGCCGCCAGCGCCGCCGAGATGGGCAGCCTGGGCGAGGGCTTTGGCGCGGCGGTGGAGCAGTTCCAGGGCGCCAATGCCCAGTTGGTGCAGCACCTGGCCGCGCTGGAAGAGCGCCTCTCCAGCGCGATGACGCGCAGCGACGAACAGCTGAGCTATTACGTGGCCCAGGCCCGCGAGGTCATCGACCTTTGCCTCGGCTCACAGAAGCAGGTGCTGGACGCGCTGCAGGGAGCCGCCGCGAATGGATGAGCCGCTGGAGATCGAGCAGGAAGGTGTCGGCACGCCCGCCTGGGCGGCGTTCGGCGACCTGATGGCCGGCGTGCTGGGTGCCTTCGTGCTGGTGCTGGCGGCGGCGCTGGTGGGCCAGCTGGATCTCGCCAACCAGCTCAAGGCCGAGGTGGAGCAGCGCCAGGCCGAGCAGGCGCGCCGCGAAGCGCTCGAGCGTGCGCTGGCCGGCCCGCTGGCCGACGGCCGCATCACCCTGGTCGAGGGCCGCATCGGCATCAGCGGCGCGGTGCTGTTCGCCATCGGCTCGGACCAGTTGCACGCCGACGGCCGCGCGCTGATCAAGAGCCTGGCCGTGCCGCTGCGCACCTATCTTGCCCAGCGCGACGAGATCCTGATGGTCAGCGGCTTCACCGATGACCGCGGCATGCTGACCGGCAAGGGCGCGCCGAAGTTCAGTGACAACTGGGAGCTGTCGGCCCAGCGCGCATTGACCGTGACGCGCACGCTGATGGCCGAGGGGCTGCCGCCGGACGCGGTGTTTGCCGCTGCCTTCGGGCCCCAGCAGCCGGTGGCGTCCAACGACGACGCGTCGGGCCGCGCGCTGAACCGACGCGTCGAGATCGCACCCACGCCGCGGCCCAAGCGCGCGGCGGCATCGGCCCCGTGATGGACGACCCCGTCGCCTGGGTGCAAGCCCGGGCCGAAGCCGATCCGGTGCGCCGGCGCGTGCTGGAAGCGCTGGCGCGGCGAGCCTCTGCGCTGGCGCCGGGCGCGCTGCGCGAACGGCTGGTTGCGCGGCTGGTGCAGCGCGCCGAGGCTGAGCCGGTCGTGCTGCCGACTCGGCGGACTGCGAACGCCGCAAACCCACTGACCGAGCTTGTCGCCCAGTTGCAGGCCGGCCCCGAGCTGCGCAATGTGCAGGCCCACCGCCGCACCTGGAGCGCGCTGCGCCTGACGCGCCGCATGGCCGAGGTCAGCGCACCGGTGCCCGAACACCTGGGGCCGCTGAACAGCCAGGTGCTGGTCTCCCGTGCGCTGCAGCAGTTACAGGCCCTGTCGCCCGACTATCTTCAGCGCCTGCTGACCCAGATCGATGCACTGGCCGCACTCGGGCCGCTGCAGGTTGCCGCCGAAAGCGATGCCAGGCCGGCCCGCAAGCCCGCCGCTCGGCGGCGTTGACGCGCACAGCAGTTCGCTGCTGACAGGATCTGACAGGGCTCGGGCGCGAAGATGACAACGCTGCCAACCCTCCAGCCTGCCGCATGACGCCCATCCTCTACTTCTCCCGCAACCCCAACCCACGCCTGGCCGTCGCGGCGGCGAAGTATTTGGCCGCGCCGGTCACCTACGAGTTCGCCGCGCCGTTGGCCCCCGGCCAAGCAGACAACTACCGCCACTTCAACCCCTCGCTGCGCCTGCCCATCCTTGTCGAGGCCGACGGCAGCTCGCTGTTCGAGGCGGATGCCATCGCCTGCCGCCTGTCGCAGATGGTGGGCTCGGAGTTCTGGCGCACCGGGCCTGAGCTGCCGAACATGATCCGCTGGGTCAGCTGGAGCCGCGACAACTTCATGCATGCCTGCGACATGGTGCACTTCGAGCGCGGCACCAAGCAGCGCTACAAGCTGGGCGCGCTGGACGAAGACCTGGTGGCGCGCGGCACCGAGCGCTTCCACGCGACCGCATCCATCCTCAACGCTCACCTGAGCAAGCAGGACTGGCTGCTGGCCAGCGGCCTGTCCTACGCCGACTTCCGCATGGGCGTCTTCCTGCCCTACAACGACGTAGCTCGGCTGCCGCTGAGCGACTACCCGGCGGTGGCGGCCTGGCATGCAAGACTGATGGCGCTGCCGGCCTGGGCCGATCCGTTCGAGGGGCTGGATGCGCCGGAGTTGCCGCCTGTGGCTTAGGCTCGATGCGGTTCAGCTAAGGCAGTTGCCGACCCTGAAGCGACATTCGCAGCTCTGAATTGATAGCTCCAAAGCAGTCGCTCGCGCCCCTGCTTGTCAATCAGCTACGGCAACTGGATGGTCGAAGGACCGCGAGCTCACTCGGCGCTCGCAGCATCGAACGCCAGTCAATACACGCCCATGTAGTCACGCTTGCCGATGGCGATCCCGTTGTGGCGCAGGATGGCATAAGCAGTGGTGACATGAAAGAAGAACTGCGGCAGGCCGTAGTTGGCCAGATAGGTTTGACYGATCAGCCGCTTCTCCTTTGGTGTACCGGGACGCAAGATGATCTCTCTGCTTTCGCTGCCTTCGAACTGCGCTGCGCTCAGGCCATCCAGAAAACTCACCGTCTGGGCTAATAGGACGTCAAGATCAGCAAAGCTCTTCTCTTGTCCCTCCTGGGTGGGGGCCTCGACACCCGCCAGGCGTGCCGATACTCCACGCGCAAAGTCGGCTGCGATCTGCACCTGCTTGGCCAACGCAAACATGTCCGGATACAGGCGCGCCTGCAGCAAGGCGTCGGACTCAATCGAGTGGGCCGAGGCGTGCGTACTCGCCTGCGCCAGTACGGCTTTCAGCGCCACCAGCATTTGCTTGAAGACGGGAACGGCGAAGGTATACATCGGACTGGTCATGGTCGTTCCTTGGTAGAAGTGAAGCTAGACGGCGGCGGCATTCGAGGGGCGCCTCACAGGGTTGGAAGCCCAGTTGCTGCGCCAACGGCAAAGGCCGGACGACGCAATTCAGTGTAAGGACGCGCTAAGGGGCTCGTCAGTGCGAACGCGCGGTAGGCGGCGGCTGACCGAGATCCACCGCGGACGTCGGACTTCTGGCAGTCCGTCTCGTCCGGCAAATCTACGGGATCGAGATTGGGTTCGCGTGAACCCGCTGGCGACCCGTTGCTGACATCAGACCGCACCGTTCGGACGCTGCAGAGCGGGCAAGTTTGGATAGGGGTTGCTATCGGACGACTGATGCCACACAGCCTTGGCCGCTCGTTGAAGTTCCGTCCCGTAACCAGCCTGCAATTCCGCTCGTTGAGCATCGTCAAGCGGACCCTGGGATGATGCGATGGCGGAGCCGCTGCACAAGAAGAGATAGAGCGCCGCCAGTTCTTCAAGCCGTGTCGATGCCGACTCAACCTGGAAGATTCCTGACTCGCTTTCGCTCGCCTCGATCGTCACCGGAGGCTCTCCTCGCGTTCGATCTGCGATGTAAAGCGAAGTCCAAGCGCGGCTGTGGACCGGATGCGAATTTCCTTCCGTATCAACGTTCCATCCCGGGCCGAACAGCAGGTCAATGAAGACTCTGAAGTCGGGTCGCTCCTTGTCAACCTTTACGTGGTGCATTCGCTGTCAGTTCAGAGATCGCGCGGGCTAGTCTTCCAAGGTGCACCTTAGCCGAAGACGGCATGTGACCGAACTGCGACATGCGCCTCAACTGGGTCTGTTCGAGGTGGAGCAGGACGCGCACGGCGCCCGTAGTGCTGCCGCCTGCCCTTTACAGGCTAGGCCAACGGTCTCGTCGCCAGATGCGCGCAGAACCATGAACAGTCGTGCGCTGTAGAACGCCYCGCGGGCCACCCATCCGCATGACGCCAACATGCTCGCGCCCTCCAACCACGGCTCGTTGTCCTTCAGGGCCTCGAACGTGAATTCGCCATTCACGTGCCCCACGTAAACGCGGAACCAGTGCAGGTCATGCTCGAGCCGCTCGCTCCGGATCGCCGTTTCGAGGAGCGGCATCAAGTCAACCGGAATTGACGGCGGAGCGCAAGTAGAGCTTCGCGTGCCGACATTGCCGATGAACGCGCTGAACCGTTGGCCAGCGATGGTCCACTCCTCGATCTCAACCTGCTCTGGGTCATGGCAAGACCAGAGTGAGGACAGCAGTACGTGGAATGAGTTGATCGTGAAGCTCTGGAGGCCGTCCGACAACCCGACCTCACCGGCACCGATGCCGCCGAAGCACTCCTCGATGACCACGCCGTCGCGCACCAGGACCTGCATGTCGAGTCGACCGTGTGTCTCGCCAGGGTGCCAAGTGCCACGGATGGCCGGCAGTTCGGCGTTGGGTAGTACCCGGCCGTCATGGAGTGACTGCTCTAACCCGTGGCGCTTGAATAGCTCGGTCAGCCAAGTCTCGGGGGTCAACTCGGGCCCAACAGTCTGTACCAATTCAGACGGCTTTGGCGTGGGCGTACTTCGCTTGCCGAAGAGACTCCTGATGAATCGCATGTCGTTGTCGTGATGGCGGCGCCGAAGTTCATTCGGGCATCGGTAGTCCGGCGATCGAAACTGGCCTTGTAAGCCGTCGACGGGCTCGTCTTATGCGCTGAGGGCGTCGCCTTTGATCCAGTCGTGTACCGGAAAGCCGTCGCTGGCGACCGGCAGCAAATGGCCGGGTCCAGCCGCGAGCTCGATCCCTGCTTTCAGTCGACGGCATACCGTAGTCGATGCAGCGCCTTTAGAGCAACCCAGCCTGAAAACCGCCGTTCGCGGCGGACTGCACTGGCCATGTCGCACCTATCTTGAAGGCTTGGACGGCACGGACCATGCAAGTACAGCTTGAAGGTCAGAGGCGTAGCAGCAACGCGATCACCAGCGAAAACACCACACCGAACGTGAAGGCAGCCTTCAACCAGGGATCCCTGGACGATTCGTCCGGAGCGGAGATCTCATCCAGGTCATCGTGGGCTAACCCGCGGACACCTCCAAGCAGCCCGGCGAAGAAATGAAACGTGGCTTCTGCGCCCCGGATGGCCAATTCGGGAAACGCCAGTCCGGTGACGATGCCGGCAAATGCGCCCCCGAACACGAAGGGCGCGATATGAATGGTGATCACTCCGAGCAACGCCCCGAATGCCACTCCCGCGAACATGCCAACGGCTGCCGCTCCCATCCGGTAGGGGAGGTTAGCGGAGTAATCGGCCCGCCTCGCCCGCAAATCGTCCGGAAGAAACACCTGGCGCAGTGCGCTGCATCGTGGCAC
>NZ_JBFULE010000041.1:0-19376 GCF_056400485.1 Roseateles sp. P5_B10 | reverse complement strand
GCCAGCTGCAGGTGCGCGGCAACTCGCTGGCCGACGTCGGCCGCCCTTTCGGCATCACCCTGCCCAGCACGCCGCCGCTGGAGCTCAGCGGGCGGCTGCAGCATGCCTCGGGCGTCTGGCAGCTGGGCGGTGCCCGTGCCCGCATCGGCAAGAGCCAACTGGCCGGCGATTTCAGCTTCGACACCCGCGAGAAGTCAACACGGCGCCCCATGCTCAGCGGCATGCTGCGTGGCGGCCCGCTGCGCCTGGCCGACTTAGGCCCAGCCGTCGGCGCGGATGCGCCACCCAGCCGCCCGGGTCGCGTGCTGCCCGACCGGCCGCTGGATCTGCCGTCGCTGAGCACGATGGACGCGCGCGTCGCCGTCGCGCTGACCCAGCTCGACCTCGGCAGCGCCAAGCTTGCGCCGCTGGCACCGGTGAATACCAGCGTGGTGCTGGAAGGCGGCGTGCTGACGCTGGAGAACTTCAATGCCGGCGTGGCCGGCGGCGAGCTGGCCGGCCGGCTGCGGCTGGACACGCGCCCCAGCCCGCCGCTGTGGCAGGTGCATGCCGACGTACGCGGCATGGCCATCGAGCAGTGGTTCAAGTTCCAGGCCAAGAGCCTGAGTGAACACCCCGTGACCGGCCGCATGCGCGCCGACATCGACGTGCAGGGCCACGGGGGCAGCACGGCCGCATTGCTGGCCAGCCTGAACGGGCCTATTCGCCTGCAGCTCGACAAGGGCAGCATTTCCCATCTGCTGACCGAAGCCACCGGGCTGGACCTGGCTCAAGGCCTGGGCATCCTGCTGCGCGGCGACAAGAACCTGGCGCTGAATTGCGCCCGCCTGGACGGCAATTTCAAGGCGGGTGTGCTGAGGCCACGCTCGGCCGTGGTGGACAACCGCGACAGCCGCATCGACATCGACGGCCGCATCAGCCTGGCCGACGAGACACTGGACCTGCGGGTGGTCGCCAGGCCCAAGGACTTCTCGTTGCTGACGCTGCGTTCACCGGTGCGCGTGCAGGGCACTTTGGGCGACCCGCGCATCGCCCTGGAGGGCAAGGCCCTGGGCGGCAAGGCCATTGCCGCCATCGCCCTGGGGGCGCTGGCGCCGCCGGCCGCCCTGTTGGCCTTCGTCGATCCCGGGGAGGACCTGCCACCCGTGAGCTGCGATGGACCGGCTGCGGCGCCACGTGCGGATGCGAGCGCCAAGCCGGCTGTAACCGCGTCGGCGGCTTCCTACCCGGCAGCGCGGCGGGGGCCGGCACCCCAGCACCAGCGCCAGCCCTAGATTAGCGATGCCAACAGTCCAAGGAGAAACCTCATGCTGCGTTACGCGATCATCTTCTTTGTTGTCGCCCTCGTGGCGGCCCTATTCGGCTTTGGTGGCATCGCCGCCAGCGCCGCAGGCATTGCCCAGCTGCTGTTTTACGGCTTCATCATCCTGGCCATCATCAGCCTGGTGGTGGGGCTGATGCGCAGATAGCGACTCCGTTCGTCCCCTGCGCGTGGCCCGCGTTCAGCTTCAAGAAGAAGCGCGACGCGGGCCACGCTTTTTGGTGCAGTTCCGACAGGCCTGCCACAAGCTGACAGGCTCGGAGCAAGGATCAATCAACGGTCAGGCGCTCAACGGCCGCGATGGGGCTGTTCCTGGACGGCGTCGAGGAACTCGCGCAGCGTCTCGCTGCAAGGCCCCTGGGGGCAGAGGAAGAGGCCTTCGGCCTCGGCGGGCACATCGGCCGCAAAGCCCAGCGTGCTCAGCGAATTCATCGCGTCGCCGCATAGCGCCACGGTGCGGCCGCAGCGCCAGGCCATCTTCAGCAGGGCTTGCAACTTGGCGCAGCCGGTTGGTGCGGCCCAGGCGTCGGAGTTCAGCACGATGAGGCCGTCGGCCCAATCCGCCTCGACGGGCGGCTCGCCGAACTCGTCGTCCAGGCGCCAGTCCAGGCGATGCACGCTGCTGTTTGCCGCCAGCACCGCCAGGTCGGCTTCGCAAGCCTGCATCACATCGGCCGTACCGACCACGCAGATCAGCACATCCGCCGCCTGCGAAGGTGCTGTTTCCAGCCGGGGCGGGCTGTCCATCATCGTGTCCATGATTGCATCTCCGCAAATCGGGATGCTTCACTCTCGCGCGGCCACCTCTGCACCCGCGTGAGCCTGCGGCGCGACGCCGTGTAGGACGGCGCGCCAGGCCCGCCTCAGTCCCCCAGGCGACGCTCCAGCATCGCATCGACGCTGTCGGCCAGGCGGCTCAGCAGCCCGCCGAGCACCGCCACCTCCTCGGCGCTGAAGCCCTGCAGCGCCTCCGCGCTCAACGCCTGCATGACGCCGCGCGCCTTGGGCATGCGCTCGCGGCAGGCGGTCGTCAGCGAGATGAGGCGGCTGCGGCCGTCCTCGGGGTCGGGCACTCGCTCGACGAGGCCGTCTCTTTCCATGCGCGCCAGCAGCTGGGCCATGCTGGGTTGCTCCACATGGGCCAGCCGCGCCAGTTCTGCCTGGGAGCGCGGCTTGCCGTCCTTCAGCGCCATCAGCACCGGCAGCTGGCCCAGCGCAAAGCCCTGCTCGCGCAGCAATTGGTCGGCCATGCGCTGGAAACCGCGGTGGACATGGCCGATCAGCTTCAGCGGCGGTTGGGGTTCTCGAGGCTCGGGCATGGACGCACAGAAAGGACTGATGAACGGTCCTTGACTTTACATAGGCGCCTATCTTAATATGAATAGGCTCCTATGCAGCGAGCTCAGCGTCTCATCCTGCTCCAGTCTCTGCTGCCATGTCCGGGCACGCCCTCGCGCACACTGCGTGGCAGTCCCAACGCCGCCATCGAGCGGCACGCCAGCGCCCAACATCCCCCCATCAGGCCCCGCGCCTGCCACCGCCGCCGCCCATGCCCGAAGCCACCGCTCCAGCCACTGCCCCGCCGCTCGCCTTCACTCCCTACCAGCGCTTTGCCACCGGCCTGCTGACACTGCTGCAGTTCGCCGTCATCCTGGACTTCATGATCATGTCGCCGCTCGGCGCCATGATCATGCCGGCCATGTCGATGACGGCCCAGCAGTTCGGCCTGGTCGTGTCGGCCTATGCCTTCAGCGCCGGCATCTCCGGCCTGCTGACGGCAGGCTTTGCCGACCGCTTCGACCGCAAGAAACTGCTGCTGTTCTTCTACGGCGGGTTTCTGCTCGGCACGCTGTGGTGCGGCCTGGCCACCAGCTTCGAGTCGCTGCTGATGGCGCGCATCGTCACCGGGCTGTTCGGCGGTGTCATCGGCTCCATCGTCATGGCCATCGCCGCCGACCTCTTCGAGCCGGCACTGCGTGGGCGCGTCATGGGCCTGCTGCAAGGCGGCTTTGCGGCCAGCCAGGTGCTGGGCCTGCCTTTCGGCCTCTACCTCGCCACGCACTGGGACTGGCACGCGCCCTTCATGGCATTGGTGGCCTTCGGAGCAGTCGGCGGCCTGCTGATCGCCTGGCGCATGAAGCCGGTGGATGCCCACTTGAAGCTGCAGAGCGACCGCAGCGCCTTCGCCCACCTCTGGCACACCGTCGCCAAGGCCCGCCATGTGCACGCCTTCGTCATCACGGCGCTGCTGACGACCGGCGGCTTCATGATCATGCCCTTCGCCAGCGCCTTCTCGGTGAACAACGTCGGCATCGACCTGCAGCACCTGCCCATGGTCTACCTGGTCACCGGCATCAGCACGATGTTCGTCGCACCGCTGGTGGGCCGCCTCGTCGATCGCTTCGGCCCATTGCCGGTGTTCTTCACGGGCAGTGCCATCACCATCGTGATGGTGGCGATCTACACGCGGCTGGGTCCGTCATCGCTGACGACGCTGGTCGTCGTCAACGTCATCCTCTTCGCCGGCATCTTCTCGCGCATGGTGCCCTGGCAGGTTGTCGTCACCGGCATCCCCGCGCCGGAGCAGCGCGGCGCCTTCACGGCCATCAATGCCGCGTTGCAGCAGCTGGCTGGCGGCCTGGCGGCGCTGGTGTCCGGCCATATCGTGAGCATTGGCACCGACGGCAAGCTGGAGCACTTTCCGTGGGTCGGCAACGTGCTGATCGGCACGACGCTGATCGTCTGTGTGCTGCTGTGGCAGTTGCAGAAGAACGTGCCCAGGAAAAGTCCACGCTGACGAGCAGGCCGCGCCCCCCCGGCCCGGCGGCCAGGCGGCCAGGCGGATGCTGGCGCCATTGCGCGCTGCCACTCACCCGACGTGCCCGAATCCCGGCGCAGGCACGCAGCGCCCCTGAAACGAGGCGTTTGTCACGGGTTGCCGTCTGGTGCCACATGCGGGCCGATGTCGCGTTGCCGCCATCCGGTCGCTGCGTTATCGTCGAGCGACCGGGTCACCGTTGGGAGGGTGCATGGGGCAGCCACAAAGCCGGGCATGTTGCATTGCAGCAGCCGCGCTATGGGCGGCGCCCGCGGCGGCCCAGGCCCCTCTGGTCGACCTCAGCCTGGAAGAGCTCGGTAACGTCACCATCACCTCCACTGCCAAGCGTGAACAGCGCCTGGGGGATGCGGCGGCCTCACTCTTTGTCATCACCGCCGACGACATCCGCCGCGCCGGCGTGACCCGCCTGCCCGAGGCCCTGCGCCTGGCGCCGAATCTGCACGTCGCCGAAACCTCGAGCGGCGACTATTCGATCAGTGCACGCGGCTTCAATGCCGGCTCGGCCAACAAGTTGCTCGTCCTTATCGACGGGCGCTCGGTCTACACGCCGCTGTTTGCCGGCGTGTTCTGGGACGTGCAGGACGTGGCACTGGAAGACATCGATCGCATCGAGATCAGCAGCGGCCCCGGCAGCACGCTGTGGGGCGTCAACGCCGTCAACGGCGTCATCAACATCATCACGCGCAGTGCCTCGGCCACGCGCGGCAGCCTGGTATCGGCGGCGGCGGGCAGCCACGAGCGCGACACGGTGCTGCGCCATGGCTGGTCGCTGGGCGACGGCGGCGACATGCGCCTGTACCTCAAGCACACCAGCCAAGGCCGCACCGAAACGGCGGCGGGCACGCCCGTGGAGGATGCGGGCCACATGCTCAGGGGCGGCTTTCGCGCCGACTGGGGCCGCGGCAACGATCGCGTCACACTGCAGGGCAATGCCTATCGCGGCAACCACGGCCAGCCGCGGCCGGGCAGCATCGACGTCACAGGCGTGAACTTCGCGCTGGACACCATCCGGCTCTCCGGTGCCAACCTGCTGGCGCGCTGGGATGGGCCGGTCGGCGGCGGCGAACTCAGCGTGCAGGGCTATCTGGACCGTACCGTGCGCGTGAACCCGCCCACCTTCGACGAGACGCTGGAGATCGCCGATTTCGAAGTGCAGTACACGTTGCGGCCCACGCCTGACCACACCGTCGTGCTGGGCGCCAACCATCGCCGCTCGCAGGACCGCGTCGGCCACGGCGCGCCTGAGTTCGCCTTCCTGCCCGAGCGACTGAACCAGGCCTGGACCAGCCTGTTTGTTCAGGACGAGGTCGCGGTTGCCGAGGGCCTGCGCGTGACACTCGGTGCGCGTGTCGAACGCAATGACTACACGGGCAACGAGTTCCTGCCCAATCTGCGCCTGGCATGGAAGCCTTCGCCCGGCCAGCTTTGGTGGGCTTCGGCCGCGCACACGGTGCGCGCGCCCTCGCGGCTGGACCGCGACATCTACATCCCTGCCCAGCCGCCTTTCATCCTCGACGGCGGCGCGGGCTTTCGCGCCGAGACGGCCAATGTGCTGGAGCTCGGCTACCGCGGCCAGCCACTGCCCGCACTGACGCTGTCGGCCACGGCCTTTCATGGCAACTACGACCATCTGCGCACCCAGGAGCTGGCGCCCAGCGGCACGTCGGTCTATTTCGGCAACGGCATGAAAGGCCGCGTCAGCGGCCTGGAGGCCTGGGGCAGCCTGCAGGCTGCGTCCTGGCTGCGCCTGCACGGCGGCGTCACGCTGCTGAGGCCGCACCTGCAGCTCAAGCCGGGCAGCATCGACACCGCCGACTCCGTGGCCGCCGCCGCCGGCGCCATGCCACGCCAGCTGTGGCGGCTGCGTGCGGCCTTCAACCTGCCCAGCGATGCCGAACTGGACCTCATGCTGCGCCATGTCGGCGCCCTGAGCGCGCCAGACGTGCCGGCCTACACGGCCGTGGACCTGCGCCTGGGCCGGCGCATCGGCCCGGATGTCGACCTCGCGCTGGTGGCCCAGAACCTGTTCGGCAGCCACGGCGAGTTCACCGCCATCCAAACCCGCACCGAGTTCGGCCGCAACCTCATGCTCCAGATGCGCATGCGCTTCTTCTGATGAAGGCCGTCCGCCTCGCCCGCCGAACGCTGCTGCTCGCGGCGTTGGCCATCGCGGGCGGCGCGCGTGCGGGCGACGATGACGGCATGGCCGAATACCAGGTCAAGGCCGCCTTCGTCTGCAAGTTCGGCAACTACATCGACTGGCCACCGCAGTCGCTGGGCCCGGTGGGCGAGCCGTTTCGCATCGGCGTGCTGGCCAGCGAGGCGGTCGTCGAGGAGTTCCGCCGCACCGCCACGGCCACCTCCGTGGCCGGGCGGCCCGTCGAGGTGCGCCGGCTCGTGCGCGGCGAAGTGCCAGAGGGCGTCCACGCCCTCTTCGTTTCGCGCGGCATGGTCTCCTACACACCCAACCTGCTCGCGGCCGTACAAGGGAGGCCAGTCCTCACAGTCACCGAGTTTGACCCCGGCGGCGCAATGGGCATGATCAATTTCGTCGTCATCGACGACAAGGTGCGTTTTGACATCCTGTTGCCGCCCGCCACGCAAAGCGGCCTCAAGATCAGCGTGCGCCTGCTCGGCGTCGCGCGTCGGGTTGAAGGCAAGTCATAGATGTTCAGGCTCTCACTCCAACGGAGACTGCTCGGCGTCACGATGTTGACGGCCCTGGTCGCGTTGCTTGTCGCGCTGGGCGCGATGGTGGCCTATGACCTGAAGTCCTATCACGAAGGCTGGGTGGCTGATCTCAAGGCCCAGGCCGAGTTGCTCGGCCATTCGACGGCGCCGGCGCTGGAGTTCGACGACGTCAAGGTGGCCAGCGAGAACCTTGCGCTGCTGCGCCTGCAGCCGCGCGTGCGTGCCGCCGCCATCTACGGCGCCCAGGGCGAGCGCTTCGCCTCATACACGGCCGCGGGCGCCGACGCGCCGCTGCCCGCGCATGCTGAAAAGCAGGGCGTGCACCGTGCCGACCGCGACATCGCCGTCGCCCTGCCCATCGTGCAGGATGGGCGCGCTATCGGCAGCGTCTATCTGCGCGCCGAGTACGCGCTGCATGACCGCGTGCTGACCTATCTCGGCATCGCCGCGGTGGTCGCCCTGGCCGCGCTGGGCATCGCTTTCCTGTTTTCTATGCGGCTGCAGCGCGCCGTGGTGCAGCCCATCCTCGCCATCAGCGATGTGGCCCGCGACGTCATGCAGCGCCAGGACTATTCGCGCCGGGCCGCCAAGATGACCGACGATGAGGTCGGCGTGCTGGCCGATTCCTTCAACGGCATGCTGGGTGAGATCGAGAAGCACGCCCAGGAAGTCATGCGGCTCAACGAGCAGCTGGAAGCCCGCGTGCACGAGCGCACCGCCCAGCTCGAGACCTCCAATGAGGACTTGCGGCTCGCCACCGCCTTGGCCGAGAAGGCCAACCGCGCGAAGTCGGAATTCCTGTCCAGCATGAGCCACGAGCTGCGCACGCCGCTGAACGCCATCATCGGTTTCGGCCAACTGCTGGGCACCAACATCGCTGACGCCAAGCCCGAGCGGCGCCAGGAGTTCGTCGACCACATCGTCGGCGCCGGCAAGCATCTGCTGACGCTCATCAACGAGATCCTCAACCTCGCGCGCATCGAGAGCGGTCATGTGGAGTTTTCCGTCGAGCCGGTACCGCTGGACGATGTGCTGGCGGAATGCCGCAAGATGATCGAGCCGATGGCCAGCCAGCGCGCCATCGCCACCCAGTTCGTCAACAGCAGCGGCTGCGTGGCGCTGGCCGACCGCATGCGGCTCAAGCAGGTGGTGCTCAACCTCGTCAGCAACGCCATCAAGTACAACCGCCCCGGCGGCTCGGTGCGCGTGGACTGCGACCGGTTCGATGCCGGGCATGTGCGCATCTCGGTGAAGGACACCGGCGCCGGGCTCAAGCCCGAGCAGGTCGAAGCGCTGTTCCAGCCCTTCAACCGCCTCGGCCAGGAGGGCGGCCCCGAGCAGGGCACCGGCATCGGCCTGGTCGTCACCCAGCGCCTGGTCGAGCTGATGGGCGGCCAGATCGGCGTGCACAGCGTGCCCGGCGAAGGCAGCGTGTTCTGGGTCGACCTGCGGGCCAGCGAACTCCCCGCTGTGCCGCACGCCGAAACCGACTGGGGCGACCTGACCAGCCTGACGGCGGCGCCGCGTGAGGGCGAGGCGCCAGCCACCGTGCTCTATGTGGAAGACAACCCCGCCAGCCGCCAGCTCGTCGAGGAACTGCTGGCCGCACGCGGCGACATCCGGCTGCTGACGGCGCCCGACGGCCAGCGCGGGGTCGAGATGGCCCGGCAATACGTGCCCGACGTCATCCTGATGGACAACAACATGCCGCGCATGACCGGGCGCGAGGCCCAGTCCATCCTGCACATGGACCCGCGCACAGCCCATATCCCCATCATCGCGCTGACCGCCAACGCCATGCCCGATGCCGCGGTGGCGGGCCTGGCCGCAGGCTTCTTCCGCTACCTGACCAAGCCGCTGGAGCCGCGGCGGCTGCTGGAGGCGCTGGACAGCGCGCTGGCCACCGCGCGGGCGCGACGCTAGACGGCTGCCGCGGGTTTCTGCTGCTGATCGCGAAAGCGCCGCTGAGCCAGCACCAGCATGCGGGCGAAGGAGACGACCGGGCGCGGCAGCGGCTGCGGCCGCGGAAGCGTGGGCAGGGGCAAGGTGTTCATCTGAAGTCCTCAGTGAAGTCAACCGAAGGTGAAGGCATAGGCGCGGGCGCCGGGTGCATCGAAGCGGATCTCGAAAGTGCGTGCGCGCACCGGGCCTCGCTGGCGCACCAGCTGATAGAGGCGCTCGCCACTGGCCAGGCCGCGGCCGTCGGCGCCCACGTCCAGGCCCGCGTCGGTGCCAGGCGGCTGGCCGTCGAGGGTGATGCGGAATGGCAGAGGCTTGCCGTCAGTTGCGGGACCAAGCACGAGGTGCAGGTCGCGCGCTTGAAAGCGCAGCGCCACGCTGCCGCTGTCGCCCGACAGCTCGGCGTACTCGGGGCGCACGGTCCAGTCGCCGGCCAGCGACCACTCATTGAGCCGGGGGGTGCCACCGGCATAGCGCTTGAGGCGGTCGGGCAGGATGCCGCGGGCTGCACCGTGCCCATGGCCGAGATAGGTCTCGGGTGAGCGCACGTTGGCGATGTCGGGCGCCAGGCCGATGCCGGTCGCCGCAACCTGGGCCATGCCCGCCTCCGGCGCCTTGCCAGCCTCGCGCAGCAGCTCGCGGATGACCCGCTCGGCGCGCTCATAGTCGCCCTCGCCGAGCTGCTGGTGGCGCACGCGGCCCTGGGCGTCAACGAAATACAGCGCGGGCCAGGCCTGGTTGCCAAAGGCGCGCCAGATGGTGAAGTCGTTGTCGAGCACGATGGGGTAGTCGAGCTTTCCTTCCATCGCGGCCTGGCGCACGCGCTTCACATCGCGCTCGAAGCCGAACTCCGGCGCATGCACGCCGACGACGACCAGGCCCTGGGGGCCGTATTTCTGCGACCAGGCGCGCAAGTACGGCAGGGTGCGCTGGCAGTTGATGCAGGAATAGGTCCAGAAGTCGACCAGCACGACCTTGCCGCGCAGGCCGGCGAGTGCCAGCGGCGGTGAGTTGATCCATTCGCCGCCACCGTCCAGGCGCGGGTCGGCCGAGGCGTGAGCGGTCATGAACAGGGCGAGCGCGGCGGCGACGGAGAGCCTTCTGGCGAAGTTCATGACGTGGAACTGCGGGTTGCGAAATCGATGGCGTTCATTATTATTGACCGATCGTTCAAAAACAAGTCCAATTCATTCATGGCAAGACCTTCCGAATTCGACAGGGACGAAGTCCTCCACCGCGCGATGGAGGTGTTCTGGTGCCAGGGCTTCGAGGCGACGGGTATGCCCCACCTCGTCGAGGCCATGGGCATCGGCCGTCAAAGCCTCTACAACGCCTTCGAGAGCAAGCGCGGCCTCTTCCTGGAGGCCCTGCGCCTTTACCAGGCCGAGCGCGCCAAATCGCTGCAGAAGGTGCTGGCATCCGCGCCCTCGCCGCTGGCCGGCATCGAAACGCTGCTGACGTCCATTGCGTCCTCGAGTGGCGTGGCACGCACGCGCGGCTGCATGTCGGTCAACACGGCCGCCGAGATCGGCACCAGCGACGAAGAGGTCGCGGCCATCCTGCGCGAGGGCGCCAGGCGCTCCAAGGCCGACGTCGCCGCCGCGCTGGCGCAGGCCAAGGCGCAGGACGAGCTGCCGCCCACGCTGGATGAGACCGCGGCCGCCGACTTCGTGCTGACCGTCATGCGCGGCCTGCGCCTGAGCGCCAAGGCCGGTGCCCCCGTCACCGAGACCCGCAATGTCGTGCGCCTGGCCCTCGTGGCCCTGCGCCATTTCCACGCCGAAACCTGACCCACGAGGAGCCCACACCATGCGCGCCATCGAGAAAGTCGTCTACACCGCCCACACCCACACCGCCGGAGGCCGCGAGGGCTGGGGCAAGTCCAGCGACGGCGAACTGGACGTCAAGCTCAGCCCGCCCGGGTCGAACAAGCCGGGCACCAATCCCGAACAGCTCTTCGGCATCGGCTACTCGGCCTGCTTCATGGGCGCGATGCGGCGCGCCGGCGCGCCGCTGGGCATCCGCGTGCCGGACGAGGTCAGCATCGATGCTGATGTGTCTCTCGGCACCACGGCCGACCAGGGCTTTGCGCTGGCGGTCAAGCTGACCGTCAACCTGCCCGGCCTCGATGCCGAGCAGAAGAAACAGCTCGTCGACGGCGCCCACCAGCTCTGCCCCTACTCCCATGCGACGCGAGGCAACATCGACGTGCGCTTTGAAATTCTCTAGGTCGCCAGCAAGAAGTCGACAAAGCACCTCACCCGCAGCGGCACATGCCGCTGATGCGGGTAGAGCAAGTTGAAGGGTCGCGAGCGGCCGCCGAAGGGCTTCAGCAGCTCGACGAGGCGGCCCTGGCGCAGCTCTTCCTCCACCGTGAAGCGATAGGCCTGGAAGATGCCGGCACCGTGCCGCGCGAGTGTCACGCCAGCCAGCACGTCGTCGGAGCAACTGGTGCCGCCTGCGGTCTGGCGTTCGACGTCATGCGCCCCCTCCCGGAACAGCCAGGGGATGGTGCGGCCACTGCTGGGCAGCTCGAACTGGATGCAGTCATGCTGCGCCAGCTCGTCGAGTGACTGCGGCTCGCCGCGGCGGCGCAGGTAGTCGGGCGCGGCAACGAGCAACAGCTCGGCGTCCTCCAGGTGCCGGGCGATCAACGTCGAGTCGGCTGGCGCGCGCACGCGCACGGCGAGGTCATAGCCCTCGGCCGCGAAGTCGATGTTGCGGTTGCTGACGTGCACATCCACGCGGATCTCCGGGTAGCGCTCGCGGAAGGCCGGCAGGCGCGGCAGCAGGCGGTGGTGGCCATAGGTCGTCGGCACGCTGATGCGCAGCAGGCCGCTCGGCGCCGCCTGCCGGCCGCTGACCTCGCGCTCGGCCTCCATCAGCTGGTTCAGCACCTGGCGGCATTGCTCGTAATAGGCCTGGCCCGCGTCGGTGAGGCGGATCTGCCGCGTCGTGCGCACGAACAGGCGCACGCCCAACCTCTCTTCGAGGCGCGCCACCGTGCGGCTGACGGCCGCCGGCGTCACGCCCGCCGCCGTAGCCGCCGCCGTGAAGCCACCCAGCTCCGCCGCCGCGCAGAAGAGCTCCAGGCTGCCCAGCATCAGGTCGTCGAATTGCCGATTCATGCCATCACATCATGTAAATACTGAAGTGGCCAGGATCTTATTTATTGATCACGACGTCGCCAATAGATTTGAGTCCATCGCAACCCAATGGAGTCATCCATGAACCACTCTCCTCGCACCGTCATCGTCACCGGCGCCTCCAGCGGCATCGGTCTGGCCATCGCTGCCGCCTTCCTGAAGCAGGGCGACAACGTCGTCGCCAACGGCCGCAATGCCGAGCGCCTGCGGCAGGCCGCCGTCGAACTCGGCAAGCCCGACAACCTGCTCACCGTCGCCGGCGACGTGGCCGACCCGGCCACCGGCACCCGCCTCGTACAGGCGGCCATCGAACGCTTCGGCCGCGTCGACGTGCTCGTCAACAACGCCGGCATCTTCAACGCCAAGCCCTTTGTCGACTACACGCCGGCCGAGCTGGATGCCCTCGTCGACACCAACCTCAAGGGCTTTGTCTACCCGTCGCAGGCCGCGGCCCGCCACATGGTGGAGCGCAAGGCCGGCCACATCATCAACATCACGGCCGCCATCGCGTCGCAACCCATCCAGGGCGTGCCAGCGGTGTTGCCGGTGCTGATCAAGGGCGGCATCAACCACGCCACCCGAGCCCTGGCGCTGGAGCTGGCACCGCACAACGTGCAGGTGGCCGCCGTTGCACCCGGCATCGTCGACACGCCGATGTACACGGCCGACATGCATGGTTTTTTGAACACGCTGCAGCCGGCCGGCCGCATCGCGACCGTGCAGGAGATTGCCGATGCGGTGCTCTATCTCGCCGGCGCGGCCTTCACGACCGGCGTCGTGCTGCCCGTGGATGGCGGCATGAGCTCCGGCAAGTGGTGATGCCATGACCGACCGCGAAGAACTGCTGGCGCTGCTGCAGCGCTATTTCGACGGCCTCTACCGTGGCGATGTGGATCTGCTCGCACAGGTCTTCCACCCGCAGGCGCGGCTCTACGGCGAGGTCAGCGGCCAGGTGCTGCTGCGCGACGTCGAGCCCTATCTGCAGGTGGTGGCCAAGCGGGCCAGCCCGCAAAGCCAGGGCGAGACCCAGCGCATGCAATTGCAGGCCCTGCGCATCGACGGCTCGGTCGCGCTGGCGACGGCGCGCTGCCAGATGCTGGGCTTCGACTACCTGGACCAGCTCAGCCTGCTCAAGGATGGCGGCCGCTGGTCCATCGTTGCCAAGCTCTACACCCATCAGGAGACCTGACCGTGCCCTACATCCGCATCGAGATCACCCGCGAAGGCGTGACGCTGGATCAGAAGAAGCAATTGATTGCCGAGGCGACCGACCTGATGGTCCGCGTGCTGAACAAGGACCCGGCGGCCACCTTCGTCGTCATCGACGAGGTCGACACCGACAACTGGGGCGTTGCCGGCCGCACCGTCACCGAGCTCCGGCACGAGCGGGCGGCGGTGCCAATAAAAAGATGAGGGCGCTCGCCATCGGCCGGCGAGGACCCTCATCGAAACACCAGCGGGCCACACCCGGACCGCTGGCGGAGACACAGGCGATGAATCAGAAGCTGGCGCGCAGACCCACCTGGCAAGTGCGACCCGGCTCGTAGATCGCGTACGGCGCGTTGGCCAACTGGAAGCTGGTGCGCTGCGAGGCGCGGGTCAGGTGGACGACGCCGAACATGGCCTGCCTCTGGTCAGAACTTCATCTGAGCGGTCAGCTGATAGGTACGGCCCGGATCCCAGTAGCCACGCACGGCGAGCTCTTCCTGGATGTAGGACTTCTGCGTGGCCTTGTTCAGGTTGGCAACGTCAAAGTTGAGCGACACGCCCTGCTTCCACCCCACCCAGTCGCCGATTTCGAGACGGGTCGAGAGGTCCGCCTGGTAGTAGGCCTTGTTGTACTTGAACATGGTGCCTGCCGGGATGGAATCCGTGTTCTTCGACTCAAACGGGGTGCGGGCCTGGTAGCTGTTGCTCAGGCGGATGGAGCCGCGGCTGTTTTCGAAGTACACGGTCAGGTTGGCCGTATAGGGCGCCGCGCCAATCGGCACCTGGCCGCTGGTGCCTGCATCCTGCTTGGTGCGGGTGTAGTTGGCGTAGAAGCCGAAGCCGTTGATCGGCAGGAAGCGGTCCAGCGACTGCGCCCAGCTCAACTCCCAGCCCTTGAGCTTCATGATGTCTTCCGTGTTGAGCGGCTGCGACAGCGGAATGTTGAACTTGTCGGGGCCGCCGGCCGCAGTCACCGCCAGGTCGATCGCGCTGCCCGCTGCGTACTGCAGCGAGTCGGCACCGAACTCTTGGCGGATCTGCGACAGCGTCATCTGGCGCACGACAGTGCGCGGGAAGTTCTTGATCTTCTTTTCGAAATAGGCCGCCGCGACATAGCTGCCCTTCTTGTCCGTGTACCACTCCCATCCAAAGTCCAGGTTCTTGGACTCGAAGGGCTTCAGCCCCGGGTTGGTGGCGGTGGCGTTGGACAGGGCCACATCATTGGACGTCGCCCTCAGCGGCTGCAGCGCCTTGGGGTCAGCACGGGTGATGGCCTTCGAAGCCGCCGCGCGGACGATCATGTCGTCAGCCAAGTTGTACGCCAGCGTGCCGCTGGGCAGGGTGTTGCTGTAGGAAGTCTGGCCCGTCGTCTCCGTGACCAGGTTCGGGTACAGGCCGCCGTTGGCCAGGCCTGCATTGCGCGGATCGGCCACGTTGCCCGTGTATGCGCCGACGCTCTGCGAGGTGCGCGTGCGGCGCAGGCCCGCGTCATAGCGCAGCAGGCGGTCGAAGACGCGCGCCTGGCCGGACACCTCGATGTAGTTGCCGAAGACGTTTTCACCGAAGTCCTGCGGAGACGCACCGCTGAGGGCGTTGCTGCCCGCGAGCTGGACCATGCCGGCGGTGATGCTGTCGTAGCTGGTGGCCCTAGCGAAGCGGCTCCAGTCAATCGTGACGAAGCCGTTGGGGCCGGGCACCAGGTACTGGGAAATGTCCGGCACGGCCGAGCCCTGATAGGCCAGCGCGGGCCCGCCAGCCGTCGCGCCCTGGCCGTAGCCAGGGTATTGCGTCGCCGGGTTGGCCGTGATCGGAATGATCGCGCAGCCATTCGGGTTGGTGTTGTTGGGCGCGTACATGCGCACGTTCAGGTTGCCGCCGCAGACGACGTTCTGCAGACGGCCATCGTCGTTGAACGGCGTGATCAGGCGGTGGTAGGTGTCATAGGCCATGCCACCCTTGAGGGTCAGGCTCTCGTCACCCCAGGCCAGATTCCAGCGTGCACCCCTCGTCTTGATCTCACGGTCCTCACGATTGACGCTGATCTGGGCGCCCGTCGCGTTGCCGTGGTGATCCCAGGTGTAGCCGGCCGGGCTGTTCGGGTCGAAGCCGTTGGGCGTGTAGACCGGGAAATTGGCGTTGGCGCCGATCTTCACCGTGAACGGCTTGGCCGCGTCGGTCGGGACCAGGAGCGTGGGCGCGGTGCGGCTGAATTTGCTGCTGGCCTGATTGGCCTGCGCGTCCAGCGTCCACTTGTCGGAGATGCGCCATTCGAAGCCCGGGTTCACGGACGTGAAGCTGCTCCTCTCGTCCATGCGGCGGTATTCAAGGAAACCGGTACCGTTGAGGAGGGTGCCCCCCGTCACGAAGCAGTAGACCGCGCAGTCGCTGCGGTCATAGCTCATTGCCGAAGGGATGACGGCGCTGTTGCGGACGTTGATGTCGAAGTCGACACGCTCCTGCTTGCTGGTCTTGCTGCCAGTCAGCAAATCAAGGTAGGCGTCGAAATCTGCAGTCGGGCGGAACTCGAAGCTCAGCAGGCCATTGGCACGGTTGCGCTCACCAGAGAAGTTCACCGGGCGCGGCAGGCGCGGCATGTAGCCGTTGTCCAGTTGCTGGATCGTGGCATTGGGGTTCAGCTGTTTCAGCAGCGCCATATCGACGGACTGGCCGGCTGCCAATGTCGTCGAACCATAGGTACCGGCGGCCGCAGCGGGCACAGTCGTCGGGATGCCCCAGGCACCGTTGGTGGTTGAGGTACCCGTGCCGGTCTGCAAAGGGTTGGTCAGACGGGGCGTGACCCAGTCGGTACCGTCCTCGAAGCCACGCGTGGTGATCTTGTTGCGGGCGAAGGACACGCCGGCCAGCACGCCGAAGGTGTCGCCGAACGTCGTGCTGTAGAGCGCCGTGCCGCGCGTGCTGGGCTTGGGCGCGGGGTCGTTCTTGGCCAGTTGCAGCTTGACGGTGCCGCGCGTGCCGGCCTTGTCGAACGGGCGGGCGTTGCGCATGTTCACGACGCCGGCGATAGCGCCTTCCAGCATCCCGGCCGTGGGGCTCTTGGACACCGTGATGCGCGAGAACAGGTCGCCCGGCATGAAGTCCAGGTCGACTTCGCGGTTGGCGCTACCGGCACTGCTGAAGCTCGTGGAGGCCGATGCGACGGGGTTACCGTTCATCAGGATGCGCGTGAAGTTGGAACCCAGGCCGCGGACCTGGATGTTCAAACCCTCACCCGTCACGTCGCGGTTCACCTGGACGCCGGGGATGCGCGAGATCGACTCGGCGAGGTTGTTGTCCGGGAACTTGCCGATGTCTTCGGCGTGGATCGAGTCCGACAGGCCGATGTTGTCGCGCTTCGAAAGCGCCGAGGCAGCCAACGAGCTGCGGATGCCGGTCACGACGACCGTCTCCAGTTGTTGGCTCGGTGCCGTCGGCGCGGTCTGCGCATAGGCCTGCGTGATCAGGCTGGCCAGCAGCGTGGTGCCCAGGGCCAGCTGTCGATCCAGGCGGGCGCGGCGGCGCGGCGGCGAATTGGTCTTGCTCATCTTGTCTTTGTCTCCTGATGGGTTCTAGGACGCCTCCACCATTAAATGGTAGCGCACACATTTTCAATTTACGTCCACAGGAAACCTCAGTCAACGAGGGTGTGTACTAATGTATTAGTGAGCCACGCAGCGGAAAGGCGGCTAAGAATTGCAAGGTGACCGAAAACTGGATAGCGCTCTCAAGCTTGTCGGCCGACGGGCCAGGGGGGACTCAGGCCCCATGCGCAGGACGCGTCAAGCCCGCGATGACAATGGCGCCCAGCATTCGCGCGCCAGCGGCAGATTTGGCTTGCCACCCGAGATGAACACCACGCTAGATCCCACCCGCCATGCGGCGCCCCAGGTTGTTGAAGCGCTTCGCGCCGCCATCATTTCGCTGGAGCTGGCGCCCGGCAGCGCACTCGACCGCGCCGAGCTGGCCCAGGGCTTCGGCGTCAGCCAGACGCCCGTGCGCGACGCGCTCATGCGGCTCAGCGAAGAAGGCCTGGTGCTCATACGTGCCCAGTACACGACCCAGGTCAGCCGCATCGACGTGCCGGCGGCCCGCGAGGCGCATTTCCTGCGCCGCTCCATCGAAATCGAGATCGCACGCCTGCTGGCGCTCTCGCACGACCAGGCAGTGATCGACGACCTGCATGCCCAACTGGCGCGCCAGGAGGGCCTCGCTGCCAGCAAGGACTACCCGGCCTTCATTGCAGCCGACAAGGAGTTCCACCGGCTGATGTACGTCGCCGCCGGCCTGCCGCGGCTGTGGTCGGTGGTGACGCGCATGTCGGGCCACATCGACCGGCTGCGCCTGCTGCACGCGCCGACCGAGGGCAAGGCCGAGTCCATCCTGGCCGGCCACCTGGCCATCCTGCAAGCCATCGAATCGGGTGACGCGCAAGGCGCGCAACAGGCCGTGCGCGAGCACCTGTCGGGCACGCTGGCCTCGGTGGAAGAGATCCAGCAACGCTACCCCGAGTACCTCATCCTCTCTTGAAGCGCCGCCCGCTTCGCCCCCCGCTTGGCAGGCGCAATCGGTAGCGCTCACAATTCGGGCCGCCTCCCCTACCGCACCGCGAGCCGCATGACCTCGACCGACCCCAGCTTTCTGCCTGCCGACGCCGAAGGCGCCCTGGTGGACATCTCCGCCCACGCCACCACGATGACCTATGGCGTCGGCGTGCTGATGAAGCACCTGTGGAGCCGCGCGCGATGACGCGCCGGCTGCGCTCCCAGGACTGGTTCGACAACCCCGATCACATCGACATGACGGCGCTCTATCTGGAGCGCTTCATGAACTACGGCCTCACGCCGCAGGAACTGCGCTCGGGCCGGCCCGTCATCGGCATTGCCCAGAGCGGCAGCGACCTGAGCCCCTGCAACCGCATCCATCTGGAGCTGGCGAAGCGCGTGCGCGATGGCATTCGCGACGCGGGCGGCATCGCGATGGAGTTCCCGCTGCATCCCATCTTCGAGAACTGCCGCCGCCCCACCGCGGCGCTGGACCGCAACCTGGCCTACCTCGGCCTCGTCGAGATCCTGCACGGCTACCCGCTGGACGCCGTCGTGCTGACGACGGGCTGCGACAAGACGACACCGGCGCAGGTCATGGCAGCAAGCACCGTCGACATCCCGGCCATCGTGCTGTCCGGCGGCCCGATGCTGGACGGCTGGTTCGAGGGGCAGCTCGTCGGCTCCGGCGCCGCCATCTGGGCCGGCCGGCGGCGGCTCGCGGCGGGCGAGATCGACGAAGAGACCTTCATCGAGATTGCTGCGGCCTCCGCGCCCTCGGCCGGCCACTGCAACACCATGGGCACGGCCTCGACGATGAATGCGCTGGCCGAGTGCCTGGGGCTGTCGCTGACCGGCTGCTCGGCCATCCCGGCGCCCTACCGCGAGCGCGGCCAGATGGCCTATGAGACGGGCCGGCGCATCGTCGACATGGCGCGCGAGGACCTGCGGCCGTCGAAGATCCTCAGCCGCGACGCCTTTCTCGACGCCATCGTCGTCAACGCGGCCATCGGCGGCTCGACCAACGCCCAGCCGCACCTGATGGCCATGGCCCGCCATGCCGGCATCGAGCTGACAGCTGCCGATTGGACCGAGGTGGGCCAGCACGTGCCGCTGCTGCTGAACATGCAGCCGGCCGGCCAGTTCCTCGGCGAGCGCTTCCACCGCGCCGGCGGCGTGCCGGCCGTCATGTGGGAGCTGCAGCGGGCCGGCCTGCTGCGCACCATCCGGCCGACGGTGACCGGCCACACGATGGCCGCCAATCTCGACGGCCGCGAGACGCAGGACCGTGAAGTCATCTACCCGGTCAGCGCACCGCTGAAGCCCGATGCCGGCTTCGTCGTGTTGAGCGGCAACCTGTTCGACTTCGCCATCCTGAAGGCCAGCGTCATCTCGGCAACGTTCCGCGAGCGCTACCTGAAGGACGGCGCTTTTGAGTGCCGGGCCATCGTCTTCGACAGCCCCGACGACTATCACACGCGCATCAACGACCCTGCGCTTGGCATCGATGAGGGCTGCATCCTCGTCATGCGCGGCGCCGGGCCGATGGGGTGGCCGGGCTCCGCCGAGGTCGTCAACATGCAGCCACCGGACGCGCTGATCCGGCGCGGCGTGATGAGCTTGCCCACGCTGGGCGACGGCCGCCAGTCGGGCACGTCGGACAGCCCCTCCAT
>NZ_JBFULE010000040.1:0-19423 GCF_056400485.1 Roseateles sp. P5_B10 | reverse complement strand
CACATTGACCGTGCCGTCGGTCTGGAACAGCGCGCGCAGATAACCGCGCATGCAGTCCTCGCTGCCCTGCCAGACGACCTCGGGCACGGCCAGCTTGGTCTTCGCGTTGAAGCCATAGCCGTCCAGCACGCGGGCCAGCATGATGGAGCGAATCATCACCAGATTGCGTTCGGCAATGGCGACCGGCTTGACGTGGTACTCACGCGGTGCCTGAGCGATGCCAGCAATCAAGGTGTTGACGAAGCCGGCGATGCCGTCGGCAAGCTGGCGCTCTTCGTTCCACAGGTTGACGACTGCGGCCTGCTCGCCCTTGCCGCGGTTGGTGAAATGGCCGTCGCCGGTGATCAAGCCGAGCAAGGTGCCAAGTGCCTCGCTACCCTGGGCACCGAACTGGCCCTTGCCGGACTGCACCCACAGCTCGTCGCCCGGTTTCAACTCGGACAGCTTGAGCTTGCCGCGTGCTGTGTAGAACTCGTGCCAGGCCGTTGCCTTGATCTCATAGCCTTCGGCCGTCGTGACCTTGAAGACCTCGGCCTGGCCGGCGCTCAGGAAGGCGGGTACGGCGGGGCGAACCACGKTGCCGCGTTCTTCGGCGCCAAGGGCGCGCCGGTCCACCGTGCAATCCAACGCCGCGCCATTGGCTTGCAGCCAGGCGATGGGCACAAGGCCGTGCTGGGTCGCCAGCCGCGTATCGCCCGTCACGCACGGGTTGGTCGCCGCAATCGTCTCGCAGTAATGCAGGTTGTTGTCAGCGTTGATGCGGTCCAGGAAGAGCACGCCCGGCTCGGCGTGGTCGTAGGTGGAGCGCATGACCTGGTCCCACAGCTCGCGGGCGCGCACCTTGCGGTAGACCCATTGCCCGTCGCCGCGCTGGTAGGCGCCGGCCTCGATCTGCTCGGCGCTGGGCTGGGCCTTGTGCGCCAGCTCCACCGTGCCGTCGGCCTGCACGGCCTCCATGAAGGCGTCGGTCACGCCGATAGAGATGTTGAAGTTGCGCAGGTCGCCCTGGTCCTTGGCGTGGATGAAGGCCTCGATGTCGGGGTGGTCGCAGCGCAGCACGCCCATCTGCGCGCCGCGGCGGCTGCCGGCGCTCTCCACCGTCTCGCAGGATCGATCAAACACGCGCATATAGCTGATGGGGCCTGAGGCATGGCTGCGCGTGGAGCCCACCCAGGCGCCCATGGGGCGGATGCGGCTGAAGTCGTAGCCGACGCCGCCGCCACGGCGCATGGTCTCGGCGGCTTCGGTCAGCGCGGTGTAGATGCCAGGCACGCCGTCCTCGGGCGTGGCGATGGAGTCGCCCACCGGCTGCACGAAGCAGTTGATCAGCGTGGCCGACAGCTCGGTGCCGGCGGCGGACATGATGCGGCCGGCCGGCACGAAGCCACGCTTTTGCGCGTCGAGGAAGGCCGCCGTCCAGTGGGCGCGGTCGGCCGGCTTCTCGGCTTGGGCGAGGGCGCGGGCGACGCGCTCACGCAGTTCGTCGGGCGTCTGCTCGCCGCCCTTGGCGTATTTCTCGATCAGAACTTCGCTGGAAATGTCCTGCACGGACAGGTCGTTGGTGGTGCTCACGTTGGCCCCGGAAAATGCTGTACAAAAATACAGTCTACGCCTGCCGGCGCGGACGCGGAATGGCCGCTCAGAACGGGTTGATGCTCTTCTCGCGGCGGTAGTGGATGTAGCCGACGCTGGCCCCGGCRCGCAGGCCCACGCCCAGGCGGATGGGCGCCAGCGTGATGCCATTCAGGCGCTGGTAATTGATGCCGGCGCCGCCGATGTAGTAAAGGCTGCCGTCCACACCGGGAAAGCGCTGGTAGATCGCGCTGGCCTTGGGCAGCTTGTAGACCAGCGTGAAGACCTTGGACGCATTGGCGCCCAGATCGAAGCCGATGGACGGTCCGGCCCAGTAGACCCTGGACGCGCCGCCGCCCTTCATCAGCAACTCGCCGTCGCCATAGCGCAGGCCCACGGTGATGGCGGCGGCGGCTTCCTCGCCCTTGATGTAGGCATTGGGCCGCCCCTGCTCCTTGAAGGCTTTCTCGATGACCTTGGCAAGGCCTTCCGTCGTCTGGCCGAAGAAATCGGTGGCAGCCTTGAGGACGGACTCCTCGTCATAGGTGCCGTCCTTGTCATCCGCGGCAAAAGCAGGCACAGCCGCAGCAGATGCCAGGGCGGCGAGGTGTTGCAGATGCTGGCGACGATCGATCACGGCAGCTCTCCTTGAGGCCCTCATTGGAGGGGCCAGCATAAACAAAACAGCGTGAAGTTTGGCCGCCCGTTGCCCCTTCACACAACCTAGACTCGACGATCATGTCGTCCAACCCCGACCTCCAGCGGCTGTCCGCCGCCCTCGAATACGCCGACCTCGCCGCCGGCCTCTATCTGGCGGGCGGGGCCGACCAGGCCGCCCGGCTGCTGGCCGCCGCGGCCGAGCAGCAGCTCGGTGATCTGGTCAGGCTCATTGATGCCCCCAGCGCAACGGTCGACACCCGCGAGCTGCTGGCCCGCATCGCGCGGGCGCACCGGCCCGCCGTGGTTGCGCCACGCCAGGCCCAGCAGGAGCGCGGCTGGGATGACTCCCCGGTCGAAATCGACGGCACGCGCGACGAAATCGTCGCCCTGCTGCGCGCCGCCTGGTTCATGCTGGAAGCCATGGGCCTGGCCTCGCTGGCCCCGGAGCGGCTGCAGCAGGCGGTGGAGCACAGCACCGTCTTCAGCAGCAGTGCCGCGCTGGAACCTTTCATCTAGGATCGGCCGAACCCATTCGCCCGGGCTCGCCCGATCAGGGAGACCATCATCAGCACCGAACGCCGCCAATTCACCCGCGTCGCCTTCGCCTCGGGCGCCGAGCTGATCACGACCCAGGAACACCTGCGCTGCCAGGTGCTGGATATTTCCCTCAAGGGCGTGCTGCTGCAACTGCCGGCCGGTCACCCGCCGCAGGTCGGCATGCCCTGCCTCGTCAAGCTCCCCCTCGGCGCCGGCGCCCCGGGAGACATCGTCATCTCGATGGCGGGCGAGCTGGCCCATGTCGAGGGCAGCCATGCCGGCGTGCTGTGCCGCAGCATCGACATCGAGTCCATCACCCATCTGCGCCGCCTCATCGAAGTGAACCTCGGCGATCCATCGGCATCGGAGCGGGAACTCAAGGCGCTGATTGCCGCGGCCGGCAGCCCCTGAGGGCAGTTCGTCGCATCCCACACCGGGCGGCGATGGCCCACCGAGAATCGCCCGAATGGAGGACCTCAGYCCGCTGCAAGCCTTTCGCCGCGTCTGCAATCTGCGCATGCTGGCGGGCGTCTACTACTTCTGCCTGTTCTACGCCATTTCGCGCGCGCTGACCTGGTTCGGCGAAGGAGACGGTGGCCTGGACGACGCCCTCTTCGACCTGATCCGTTTCAGCCGCCAATGCCTGCTGACCGGCATCTCCCTGCTGCTGATGGTGGCCCTGGCCGAAGCACTGCTGGCCGGCCGGCACTGGAAGCTGCCTGCCGCGCTGACGGTGCAGGCCGGCGCCGTCGGTTTCGGCGCTGCCCTCGGCACCTGGCTGCGCTATGCAGTCTCGTCGATGGGCGACCCCGGCAACAAGGTCAAGCCCGCCTGGGTGATGTCCACCGTCTTGCTGTGGGCCCTGCTCGGCGGTATCGCCTATGCGCTGCTGCTCGTCAGCCGCGCCCAGCGCCAGGGCCGCGACGAGCTGACCCGGCTGTTCCGCGAGCGCGAGGCGCTCAAGACGCAGCAGACCGAGGCCCAGCTGTCGGCGCTGAATGCCCAGATCGAGCCCCACTTCCTGTTCAACACGTTGGCCAACGTCAAGCGCCTGTACGAGACCCAGCCCGAGCGCGGCCGCAACATGCTGGTGGCCCTGATCGCCTACCTGCGCGCTGCCCTGCCCGGCATGCGCCGGCATGAGTCCACGCTGGCCGAAGAGCTGGAGCTGGTGCGCCATTACCTCGCCATCCTGCAGATGCGCATGGGCGAGCGCCTGTCCTTTGACATCAGCGCACCAGCCGAATTGCTGACGGCCCGCCTGCCGACGCTGGTGCTGCCGACGCTGGTGGAGAACGCCATCAAGCACGGCCTGTCGCCGCTGCCCGAAGGCGGGCGCATCGAGATCCGCGCTGCACACGCGGCCGATGGCGGCCTGACCGTCGAGGTGGCCGACAACGGCCAGGGCTTCGGCACGGCCAGCGGCGGCGCCGGCGTCGGCCTGGCCAACACGCGCGCACGGCTTGCCGCGCGTTTTGGCGACATGGCCACGCTGGCTCTGGAAGCCGTCCAGCCGCGCGGCGTCGTGGCCCGCGTTCATCTGCCGGCAGAAGCTCTGGTATGAATGCATTGCGTCATGTGCTGCAGTCCTGGCGCTCCCTGAGCCTGAACGAGGCCCTGGTCTTCGTCAGCGCGGCCCTGCTGTTCGGCGCCATCGACCTGACCTCGCTGCTGGAACTGCGTGTCGGCGACCAACTGCCCCAGGTGCTGGCCCGCCAGCTCAGCCTGCCCCTGGTCAGCTGCGCCGTGCTGCTGCTGTGCTGGCTGCCGGCCGCGCGCAGCAGCCCCATCCACCCGGCGCGCCGCCAGCGCCTCGTGGCAGCCACCTTGCTGGGCTCCGTGCTGGCCATGGCCGTCATCTACCCGCTGGCAGCCGCCCTGCCCTGGCCGTCGCTGTGCGACATCTATGCCCAGACCCACGGCAAGATGAAGTGCACGATGTTCCGCGTCAACGCCGTCATCGGCGACACGCTGTGGGTCTTCATGCCRGCACTGATGATCGTCGGCGTGCTGGAGTTCCGCACGCTGCGCCGGCGCCAGGACCAGGCCGCGCAGGACCTGCTGCGTGAGCACAGCCAGCTGCGCCGCCACGCGCTGGCCTCGCGCCTGGCCGCCCTGCAGGCCCAGGTCGACCCGGCCTTGCTGTTCGACGCCCTCGTCTCCGTCGAGCAGGCCTATGGCCGCGAGGACCCGACCGCCAGCGCGCGGCTGGAGCGGTTGATCCGCCATCTGCGCGTGGCCCTGCCGCGGCTTCGCGATGCCGGCGCCACGCTGGGCAGCGAGGCCGAGTTGATCGCCAGCTACCTTGACCTTCTGCGCGATCTCAACGGCGACCCGCCCGCCTTCGACTGCGAACTCGGCCCGCGCGGCGCGACCCAGCTGCCACCGATGCTGCTGCTGCCCCTGGTCCAGCGTGCGGTGCGGCTGGGTCACCCAAGCCGCTGCTGGCTCAGCGTCAATGGCAGCATCACGCTGGGCTTCGACCAGGAGGGCCTGTGCAGCGATGACGCCGACCTCGCGTCGCTGCGCGAGCGCCTGGCGGTGCTTGGCGCGAAACTTGTCTGCACGAGTGGCAATGGCCGCACCGAATTCACCTTAGAACTTTCTGCATGAGCCTGTTTGCCCCCACCGCCGTCGTTGCTGAGGACGAAGCCGCGCTGCGTGGCGAACTCGTCGAGCAGCTCGGCAAGCTCTGGCCCGAACTCAGCATCGTCGGCGAAGCGGCCGATGGGCTGGAAGCACTGCGCCTGCTGGACCGTCACCAGCCCGACATCCTCTTCCTCGACATCGAGATGCCCGGCGCCACCGGCATCGACGTGGCCCGCCAGGTCAATGGCCGTGCCCATGTCGTCTTCGTGACGGCCTATGACCAGTACGCCATCGCCGCCTTCGACCAGGGCGCGGTGGACTACCTGCTCAAGCCGCTGGCCGGCGCGCGCCTGTTCACGGCCATCTCGCGGTTGAAGGCGCGGCTGGGCCAGGCACCGGCCCAGCTCGGTGGCGTGCTCGACGAGCTTGTCGCTCGCCCCGCCGCCACACCGTCTGCCGCGCGCGCGCCGCTTCGCTGGATCAACGCCTCGGTGGGCCAGACGCTGCGCCTCATCACGGTCGACGAGGTCATGTTCTTCCAGAGCGACAACAAGTACACGCGGCTGGGGCTGAAGGACGGCGAGGCCTTGATCCGCAAGCCGCTGAAGGAGCTCATCGACGAGCTCGACCCGCAGCAGTTCTGGCAGATCCACCGCTCGACGCTGGTCAATGTGAACTCGATTGCCACGGTCAGCCGGGACTTTCGGGGAAGGATGCAGATCAAGTTGAAGCATGGAGCGGAGATGCTGTTGGTGGCGGAGAGCTGTGCGCATCTGTTTCGGCAGATGTGAGGGTGGGTTGGGTTGCTTTTGCGGAGAGCGCGTCTGCTCGATGCATTGCCGGGAGTCCGTCCCGGCGGCCGGGTAACTTTCTTCTGCGGGGCCAGAAGAAAGTCACCAAAGAAGAGGCCCTGAACCGCACACCAGCACCACATGCACGAGCTGCGCCGTGCAACAGCCGGTCGGTGAGTGGGCAGATGCGAGCCGCTGCGCTCTCGCTGCTGTCCCTATCACCAGTACCATGCATCGCACCGGCGGGCCGCTTAACGCGCGGCTGCACGCCGGGCTCAYCAGAAAMCCRAAKACAGCGTCGCTCGGGCGACGCGACGGCGGGGACAACTCATCMGTCCTGCGTAGGTCGGGTGACGCAGTGAACTCCAACGCCCCCACGTAACCGCTGTGGCGTCGCYCCAGCGACGCGGTATTCCCTGRYGAGYYCGGCGTGCAGCCGRCGTTAACCGGCGTGAAGGGGCGATCCTTGATGCTCGTCATAGGGACAGCAGCGAGAGCGCAGCGGGTCGCGTCTGCCCGAAATGGAAGTGAGAGTTTTCGCGCGCCGATCYTGGCGGTGTGGTGCTCGTRTGCGGTTCAGSGCCTCTTCTTTGGTGACTTTCTTCTGGCSCCGCAGAAGAAAGTTACCCGGCCGCCGGGACGGACTCCCGGCAATGCACCGTGCAAACGCACAAACAGGCCAAAGCATACAAACACAACACCGGCATGATGCCCCCATGCCCAGCCCCCAGCAGCTCCGCGGCGCCAGCCGCCTCGCCGTCGATGCCACCACCGGCGTCACCAACCTCGTCGAGGCCATGCACGCCGAGATCGCCCGGCTGCCGCTGACCAAGCAACGCGACCGCACCACCGGCATCACCGGCCTGGTCTACCGCAGCGTACGCGGCGTGACCCAATTGGTAGGCGGCGGCCTGGACCTGGCGCTGGGCGCACTGACACCGTTGCTCGGCCAGGCCAAAGCCGACCACGCGAACGCCGCGCAGGCCGCATTGAACGGCGTACTGGGCGACTACCTCGAAGACACCCTCAACCCGCTGGCCACGACGATGAACCTGCGCCCGCTGGTGGACGGTGCGACCGGACCGGCCCTCATCATGCTGCACGGCCTGTGCATGAATGAGGCGCAGTGGCGGCGTGACGGAGCCGACTTCCCCGCTGCGCTCGCGGCACTCGGCTACCAGCCGCTGGGCCTGCGCTACAACAGCGGCCGACCGATCTGGCGCAACGGCGCCGAACTKGCCAAGCTGATGGACGACGTGCCCGGCCCGCTGACGCTGCTCGGCCACAGCATGGGCGGCCTGGTGGCACGCAGCGCCATTGCCCAGGCCGGGCGGCGGCGCTGGCCCAAGCGGCTACAAGCCTTCGTCACGCTCGGCACGCCGCACCAGGGCGCGCCGCTGGAACGCGGCGGCCAGCAGGTGCAGCAACTGCTCAACATCAGCGCCTACTCGCGCCCACTGTCCCTGCTGGCCGCGCGGCGCAGTGCCGGCATCCGTGACCTGCGCCATGCCAGCCTGCTTGAAGCGGATGCCGGCAAGGCCAGTGCCTTGCCGCTGCCCGAGGGCGTGGCCTGCTACGCCGTGGCAGCCACCACGTCCAAGTCCGCCAGCGGCTCACCCGCTCGCTGGCTCGGCGACGGCCTGGTGCCTGTGGCCAGTGCGCTGGGCCAGCACCGCTCACCGGCGCGCCGCCTCGCCTTCACCGACACCGCCCTCTTCACCGGTCTGGGCCATCTGGGCCTGCAGACTGACGCCGCCGTGCTGGATCAACTGCAGCGCTGGTTGAAGCCATGATCGCGACAGCTGCCGCGTACCAGCCGGCCGCCAGAGGTGGTCCCCGTCGTGAAGGCAGGGCGGGCCCCTAACTTCCGCCCGGCAATACCAGTTGCAGCAGGCCCACAATGCCGCTCGCTGGCCCGCTTCCACCCTTGCCGCCATGACGCTTTCTCCGATCAAGCCTCCGCCCCGGCCCCGGCCGGCAGCCCTGCTCGACCTGACGCCCGACTGGCTGCAATGGCTGGCCGACAACCGGCTCTGGGACTGCGCGCCCGCCTCCATGCTGGACACCATGGTCACGGCCGGCCAGGACACCGAGACCGCCGCCGCCGCCATCGGCCAGATCGACCAGGACCCGGTCTTCCAGGCCGCTCGCCGCCACCAGCAGATGCTGCGCAAGCTGGAGTCGGTCTGCGGCAATCTGCAGAAAGTCTGGCAGCAGGACCCCAACTACGCCGTCGTCGAGAAGCGCCGCGGCGTGGGCCGCGAGGAGTTCCTGGCACGCTATGTCTACGGCTGCCGGCCCGTCGTGCTGACGGACATCGCCGAGGACTGGCCGRCCATGCGCCGCTGGTCGCCGGCCGACCTGAGCCAGCGCTTCGGCCATCTGGAGGTCGACGTGCAGGTGGGCCGCAACACCGACACCCTGTTCGAGCAGAACAAGGAGAAGCTGCGCCAGCGCATGAAGGTGTCGCAGTTCGTCGATCTCGTCGTCAGCGGCGGCGCCACCAACGACCATTACCTGACGGCCAACGACGAGATGCTGCGCCGGCCCGAGTTCATGCCGCTGCTGCAGGACATCGGCCGCATGCCGCCCATCTGCGATCCGGCGCTGCTGCACACGGCCGCCTCCTTCTGGTTCGGCCCGGCGGGCACGCGCACGCCACTGCATCACGACACGCTGATGCTCTTCCACACCCAGGTGGTCGGCCGCAAACGCTGGCGCTTCGTGTCGCCGCTGCAGACGCCGGCGCTCTACAACCGCATGGGCGTCTACAGCCCCATCGACCTGGATGCCCCCGACTACGCCCGCTACCCGCGGCTGCGCGAGGCCGTCGTGCTGGAGACGGTGCTGGAGCCCGGCGACACCCTCTTCCTGCCGCTGGGCTGGTGGCACCAGGTGTCATCGCTGGAGATGAGCATGTCCTTCTCGTACACCAACTTCGATACCGGCGTGCCCAACGAGTTCAGCTATGTGAACCCGAGCATCGGCAACTGGTAGCTCAGGAGCACCCCGAGCGAGGAAAGCTGCACGCATCCGTTTTTCCAAAGGCAACGGCAGCGGTGCGCGGCAGCGGAGACCACCATAGACTTGGCCAGCGGAGCTGCCCCGGCATCGAGGGCGCGCATTCGCCGACTATGGCGCAAAGAAATATTCGAACGGACCGGTCTCGCATCGGAAGGACTGCCATGCGACCCGCTGCGCGGCTGGCGGCCGCCCTGTTGGCCGGATGCGCAGCCTTCGGCACGCCGGTCGCCGGCCAGGCTCAGGCGGCTGCGGCGACAAGTGCGGCCTCCGCTCCCGGCGCCCGGGCGCCCGCCCTGGACATCGCCGAGCTGAAGGCCAGGATCGCCTCGGACGACCGCCGGCGGCCTGCCGCTTCGATCGAACTGGCCCAACAGGCGCTCGCAGCAGCCGGGTTGGCGCCCGAGGATCGCCGCTGGCTGCGTACGCGCCTGGTGCGCGACCTGGACCGCCTGGACCGGACGGAGGAGGCCGTCGCCCAGGCCGGCATCGGCCGGCGGGAAGCTCGCGACGAGCAGGAACGGCTGCATTTCGACCGGTTGGAGATGATGGCGCTGGTGGATGCGCACCGCCACGACGACGTGCTCAAGCGCTACCAGAGCATCGCCCCCCAGCTGCCAGCGCTGGCGAGGGACGCAGCGAATGCCGACGCGCGACTGATCGCGGCGGACATCTGGCGGCTTGCCGGCATCGCCACGTTTGGCGTCGGCCGGCTGCCCGAGGCCACGGAGCTGTTGACGCAGGCCTTGCGCATCCTCGATGAGCGCCCCGACGCCGTCTACGAGTTCGCGCAGGCGCTGACTTACATGGCCCTCGTGCATTCGCGTTCCGGTCGCGTCGACGAAGCGTTGCGCACGGTGCAACGGGCCATCGACGTCTCTGAGGCCGCAGGGGATCGCTCCGCTCTGTCCAGCTACTACCTGCGCAAGGGTTATTTTCTCGGCCTGCTCGGGCGCCCCGACGAACAGCATGAAGCGCTGCTCAAGGCCCGGGCCACCGCGCGGGACGAATTGAGGAACTACAACCTCGCCGTCGCAGCGACCAACCTGGCCGACGTCGCCCTGCAGAAGAAGGACTAC
Source organism: Roseateles sp. P5_B10 (assembly GCF_056400485.1). NCBI lineage: Bacteria > Pseudomonadati > Pseudomonadota > Betaproteobacteria > Burkholderiales > Sphaerotilaceae > Roseateles > Roseateles sp. P5_B10. The sequence goes on along the minus strand of NZ_JBFULE010000040.1, from coordinate 9,174 downwards.
CGCGCCGCGCTGAGCTATGCCGAGGAGGCCATGCCCCTCGTGGAGCGCAGCGGCGACAAGGAGTCACTTTGGATCTGCTGGGTCAACAAGGGCATTGCCCTGAACCGGCTGGGGCGGCCCGGCGGCCTCGATTGGATACGCAAGGCCATCGCCGTCTTCACCGCGACACCCGGCATGGCCGCCAACGCGGCTGACGTCCAGGGCCTGCTGGCCGAGGAGCTGGCCTTCGCCCACGACTACCCGCAAGCCTACGAGGCGGCGATGCAGTTCAAGCGCCTGAGCGACGAGGTGCGCAAGGCCGCCGACCACAAGCGCATCGCCCAGGCGCAGGCCGCCTATGAGGCCGACAAGCGCCAGCGTCAGATCCAAGCGCTGGAGCATGAGCAGCAGTATCAGCAACGCTTCCACTGGCTGCTGGCGCTGGCCGCCGTGGCCGGGCTGGTGGCGGCCATCGTCGCGGCCGTCAGCCGCCATCACGTCAAGCGGGCCTACCAGGCGATGCGCGACATGGCGTTCTCGGACCCCCTGACCGGCCTGCGCAACCGCCGCCACCTGGTCAGCAACGTGCAGGAGGACATGGCGCGAGCACGGCGCCTGCGTGCCAACGCTGGCGCTGGCGTCGGGCCGGCCAACACCGACATCGTCTTCATGATGATCGACATCGACCACTTCAAGGCCGTCAACGACGTGCACGGGCACGCGGCCGGCGACGCGGTGCTCAGGCAATGCGCCGCCGTGCTGCAACGACAGCTGCGCGAGTCCGACACCCTCGTGCGCTGGGGTGGCGAGGAGTTCCTCGTCTTCGCCCGCCAGGCCAACGCTGGCGAGATCCACGTGCTGGCCGAGCGGCTGCGCGCCAGCATCGCCGCCCACAACTTCGTGCTGGACGACGGCCAGGTGCTGCGCAAGACCTGCTCCATCGGCTACGCCTGCCACCCCCTGCAACCGGATGCCCAGGGCGCCGCGCCGGCAGACTGGAACGACACCGTGGCGCTGGCCGACCAATGCCTGTACGTCGCCAAGGCCAGCGGCCGTGACGTCTGGGTCGGCGTCACCGCCATAGACACCCCGCGATCATGCGGGCACCCGGACATCCGGGAACTGCGGGCCGGGGTCGATGCCGGCGTCTACACGCTGCGGTGCAGTGACGGGCGCGAGATCGTCTGGCCGGCGTCATGAAGCGCGGGTTCGAGCAACTCGAGAACCTGGCGCCGCCCGGTCAATGACCTGTCGGGTCATGTCGCCGGGTTGACGCCAGGGCTAGTCTTCGCGCCGCAGAATCGGCCCCAAAGCCGATGACAGCCCTGGAGACATGCCATGCCCGAAAGCCATTACCGCATCTGCCCGCTGTGCGAGGCCTGCTGCGGCCTGGAAGTGAAAACCGAAGGTGCCAAGGTCATCAGCATCCGCGGCGCCGACAACGACGTCTTCAGCCACGGCTATCTCTGCCCCAAGGGCGTGAGCCTGAAGGACCTGCACGAGGACCCCGACCGCCTGCGCACGCCGCTGATCAAGCGAGATGGCAAGTTCGTGCCGGCGAGCTGGGACGAGGCCTTTGCCGAGATCGAAAAACGCCTGCTGCCGATCTGGCGTGAGCACGGCCCGGATTCGGTGGCCTTGACCATCGGCAACCCGGCCGCGCACAAGGTCAGCCTGCTGGCCTACACGCCGCGCCTGGTGCGGGCCCTGGGCACGCGCAATGCCTTCAGCGCCTCGACGCTGGACCAGATGCCCAAGCAGCTCAGCGCCGGCCTGATGTTCGGCCACTGGCTGTCCATTCCTCTGCCCGACATCGAGCGCTGCGACTACCTGCTCATCCTCGGTGGCAACCCGATGATCAGCAACGGCAGCCTGTGGACGGTGCCCGACTACCGCGGCAAGGCCAAGGCCATGCGCGCGCGCGGCGGCCGCATCGTCGTCGTCGACCCGCGCCGCAGCGAGACGGCCACGGCGGCCGACGAGCATCTGGCCATCCGGCCCGGCGGCGATGCGCTGCTGCTGGCCGGCATCGCCCACACGCTGTTCGACGAGGGCCTGTTGAAGCTCGGTCGGCTGGCCGATCACATCAACGGTCTGGACGAAGTACGCGCCGCCCTGCTGCCCTTCGCGCCCGAGGTGACAGCCGCCGGCTGCGGCATCCCGGCCGAGGTCCAGCGCCGCATCGCCCGCGAGATCGCCAGCGCGCCGCGCGCCGCCGTCTATGGCCGCATCGGCACCTGCACGACGCGCTTCGGCACGGTCAACTCCTGGCTGGTCGACCTCATCAACGCGCTGACCGGCAACCTCGACCGCGAAGGCGGTGCGATGTTCGCCAAGGCCGCCGCCTTCGCGTCCAATACCCAAGGCAAGCCGGGCAATGGCAAAGGCATCAMGACGGGCCGGCGCAAGAGCCGCGTATCTGGTGCGCCGGAAGTGTTCGGCGAACTGCCCATCACCGTGATGGCCGAGGAAATGGAGATCGCCGGCGAGGGCCAGATCAAGGCGCTGATCAGCATCGCGAGCAATCCGGTGCTGTCGGCCCCCGGCGGCCCGCGCATCGCCAAAGCGCTGGAGAAGCTGGACTTCATGCTCAGCCTGGACATCTACGTCAACGAGACCAGCCGCCATGCCGACGTCATCCTGCCCGGCCTGTCGCCGCTGGAGGACCTGCACTTCGACGTCGCCTTCCCACAGCTCAGCCACCGCAACCATGCGCGCTTCTCCGGCCCGGTGTTCGACGCGGCGCCTGGCACGCCGCAGGAGTGGCAGACCATCCTGCGCCTGTGCGCCCTGCTTGAAGGCCGCGGCGTGGATGTCGACGTGGCCCAGCTCGACGACGAGGCCATCGAGGCCGACGTGCGCCGCTTCGCCGGCGACCAGACGCCCGCCGTGCTGGCCGCACTGCAGCCCTGGCGCGGCCCCGAGCGCCTGATCGACCTGCAGTTGCGCGTCGGCCCCTATGGCGACCAGTTCGCCCGCAAGCCCGACGGCATCAATCTCGCCAAGGTCAAGGCTGCCAGCACAGTCGAAGGCGGTGGCATCGACCTCGGTGCGCTCACCGCCCGCATCCCCGAGATCCTGCGCACGCCCAGCGGCAGGATCGAACTCGCACCGCCCTCGGTGCTGGCCGACCTGACCTCAGTCCGGACCGAGCCCGCCCCCGAGTTCAGCCTCATCGGCCGGCGCGACACGCGCTCGGGCAACAGCTGGATGCACAACCTGCCGGTGCTGGCCAAGGGGCCGGACCGCTGCACGCTGCTGGTCAACCCGGGTGACGCGGATCGCCTGGGCCTGGCCGAGTTTGCCCGGATCAAAAGCGCGGTCGGTGAGCTGATCGCGCGCGTCGAGCGCAGCGCCGACATGAGCCCCGGCGTGGTCAGCCTGCCGCATGGCTGGGGGCATGACCTGGACGGCGTGCAGCTCGGCGTGGCGCGCGAGCGGCCGGGCGTCAACATGAACGAGCTGCTGGACGACGCGGCACGGGACCCTTTGAGCGGCAATGCGGTGCTGAGCGGCATCGCCGTGGAGATTGCACCCGCCTGACCTGCCGAGACCGCGACGACCCGCCACATTTTGCGAACAACTTGTCAAGCATCGCCGGGCCGACCTGCCTAAACTCCCAGTAAAGCGGCGGTCGTCCCTGGCGCGCTCGCCACGGACGGCGATGGCGCGACGCATCCGCCAGCGGGAGCGATTTGATGGATGCAAAAGTTGCCGACCCTCCGGTCGTGCTGTTCGTCGATGACGAGGTGTCGATCCTCAGCGCGCTGCGACGGCTGTTCCGGCCCCAGGGTTACCGGGTGTTGCTGGCCGAGAGCGCCAAGGCCGGGCTGGCCATGCTGGAGACCGAACCGGTCGATCTCGTCGTGTCCGACATGCGCATGCCGGAGATGGACGGCGCGGCGCTGCTCGAACAGGTCCACCAGCGCTGGCCGACCGTCGGGCGCATCCTGTTGACGGGTTATGCCGATATCGGCTCGACCGTCGCAGCCATCAACCGCGGGCAGATCCACCGCTATATCGCCAAGCCTTGGGACGACCGCGAGCTGGTGATGTGCGTGCAGGACGGCCTGGAGCGCCGCCGGCTGGAGAAGGAAAACCGCGCGCTGCAGCTGCTGACTCAAAGGCAGAACGACGAACTGCAGGCCTTGAACACCGACCTGGCGGCGCGGGTCAAGGCGCGGACCAGCGAGCTGGAACAGGTCAACGCCATGCTGGAGACCTCGTTCGCGCAGTTGCAGGAGAACTTCCTGCTGTCGATCAACGTGTTCTCAGGTCTGATCGAGCTGCGTGGTGGTGGCATGGCGGGCTATTCACGCGAGGTGGCCGACCTGGCTCGCCGCACGGCGCGGCGGCTCAACCTGGGTGCAGCGGCAGAGGAAGACATCTACATCACCGGCCTGCTGCATGAGGTCGGCAAGATCGGCCTTCCGGACACGATGCTGCGCAAGCCGCTCTCGGCCATGTCCAGCGATGAGCTCGCCCTGTACCGCCGCTACCCGCTCAATGGCGAGGCGGCGCTGCTGCCGCTCGGGCGGCTGCAACGCGTGGCGCGCCTGGTGCGGTCGCACCACGAACGCATCGACGGCAAGGGCTACCCCGATGCGCTGAGCGGCGACGAGGTGCCGCTCGGCGCGCAGGTGGTGAGCGTGGCTTGCGACTACTACGCCGCACAGTCCGGCCGGCTGTCGCTGAAACGCCATTCGGCGGCCGAGGCGCATTCGCTGATCCTCGGCGGTGCCGGCACGCGTTACGAGAAGGCTGTTGTCGAGGCCTTCGAGCTGGCGCTCAAGGACGAGCCCTCCGAGAAGCCGCGTGACCGGGAGCTGCAGCCTCACGAAGTGATGCCGGGCATGGTGCTGTCCCGCGACCTGCTGTCGCCGCAGGGCACGCTGCTGCTGGCCGCGGGTTTCGTCTTCGACAACCGGGTCGTCAGACAGCTGCGCGAATTCGCCGGCCGTGAAGGCGCAAAGCTGCATGTCTTCGTGAAGCTGCCTGAAGGAGGTGCGACGTGAGCGAACGCATCCTGCTCGTCGACGACGAGCCTCACATCCTCAGCGCGCTGCAGCGCCTGCTGCGCAACGGGCTGAAGGACACCGGCGGCGCGCGCTATGACGTCGAAAGCTTCACCGACGGCGCCGTGGCTCTGGCGCGGGCGCGCGAGTGCGCTTTCGCGCTGGCCATCTCCGATCAGCGCATGCCGGGCATGACCGGCGTGGAATTCCTGCGCGAACTGCGTCAGGTGCAGCCCGACTGCGGGCGCATCATCCTGTCCGGCTATGCCGACCTGAACGCGCTGGTGGCGGCCATCAACGAGGCCGAGATCGCCCGTTTCATCTCCAAGCCCTGGGCCGACTTCGACCTGCTCAGCGCCGTGCGCCAGGTGTTGCGCATCCGCGAGCTGACGATGGAGAACCAGCGCCTGGCTGACCAGGTGCGCCAGCAGATGGGCGTGCTCACCGCCCAAGAGGCGGAGCTGCGCCGCCTGGAGCGGCTCGAACCGGGCATCACCCATGTGAAATGGGGCAGCGACGGCTCGTTCATCCTGGAGGACCCGGATGAAGAGGTGAAGTGGTGACCGTACTGACGGTCGACTTCAGCCTCGCGCTGCAGGCCGTCAGTGCGTCGGTCCTGGTGCATGGATCGGACCGCATCCTGTTCGCCAACGCGGCGATGGAACGCTTGCTGGGCTATGGGCTGGAGGCGCTGCAGCAGATGCCGCCGCACGGCTGGGCAGCGCCCGAGTTCGCCGATGAGTTGCAGCGCTATGGCCAGCGGGCGCTGGCCGAGGAAGGCGAGCTGCCCGCGATCGAGATCGAGGCGCTGACGGGCAGCGGCTCGCTGCGCGTGCTGGAAGTCAAGGCGCATCGCGTCATGCTCGACGGCCAACCCTGTGCGGTGCTGACCGGGCAGGACCTCAGCGACATCCGCCACGTGCAGACCAGCCTGCTGGACATCGGCCGCGTGCTCTACCAGATCCTCGAGAACAACCCGGTGGCCACGCTCGTGATCGACAAGTCTCACCGCGTCACGCACTGGAACGCCTCGTGTGCCCAGCTCACCGGCCGCGACGCCTCCGAGATGCTGGGCCGCGACGACACCTGGCGCGCCTTCTACCCCGAAGCCAGGCCGCTGCTGGTCGACCTGATCCTGGACGGCAATGTCGAGCAGGAGCGCCAGCGCCTGTACGGCCGGCACTGCCAACCCTCGCCGCACATCGCCAACGCCTACGAGGTCGAGGGCTACTTCCCCAATTTCGGCCGGGAAGGGCGCTGGCTCTACTTCACGGCCGCCCCGCTGGTCGATGCCCACGGCGAAGTCGTCGGCGCCATCGAGACACTCCAGGACATCACGCGACGGCGCCAGGCCGAGGACGAACTCCGCCGCCATCGCAACGAACTCGAGAACATGATCGCGGACCGCACGGCCGAGTTGCTGAGCACCCACCATGAACTCGAAGCCTTTCTTGAGAACGCGTCGGTAGGCATCATCGCGACGTCCAACCAGTTGATCCAGCGCGGCAACAAGAAGTTCATCGAGATGTTCGAACTCGGTGACGTCCCGCCCCATGGACTGCCGACGCGCCGCCTGTTCAAGAGCGATGAAGACTTCGAAGCGCTGAGCCAGATCGCCATCCCGGTGCTGTCGCGGGGCGGCTCGCTGCTGCACGAGATGGAGGTCTGCACGCTGGCCGGCAACACGCTGTGGGTGCAGATCATTGCCTACGTGTCCAACCCCGAGGAGCCGACAGCGGGCACCTGGTGGCTGCTGCAGGACCGCACGGAGGTGCGCCGCGTGCAGCGTGAGCTGGAGCTCAACTACGAGCGCATCAAGCAGACCAACAACCGGCTCGAGGAAGCGCAGAACCAGCTGCTGCAGGCCGAGAAGATGGCCTCCATCGGCCAGCTCGCCGCCGGTGTGGCCCACGAGATCAACAACCCGATCGGCTTTGTCAGCTCCAACCTCGGCTCGCTGCGCGGCTATGTCCAACCTGTCTTCGCGTTGCTCGCGCTGCTGAGGAAGACGCCGGCCGACGCGCTGCCGGGCGATGTGCGAGAAGAGCTGGACCGGGTGGATGCCGCCGTCGACCTGAGCTTCGTGCAGGAGGACCTGCCCCAGTTGCTCGACGAGAGCGAGGAGGGGCTGTCGCGGGTCAAGAAGATCGTGCAGGACCTCAAGGACTTCTCGCGCGTCGACCATGCCGATTGGCAGGACGCCGACCTCAATGCCGGGCTGGACTCGACGCTCAACGTCGTCATGAACGAGGTCAAGTACAAGGCCGAGGTTCGCAAGGACTATGCCGTGCTGCCCCCGGTGCACTGCATCGCCGCGCAGCTCAACCAGGTCTTCATGAATCTGATCGTCAATGCGGCCCATGCCATCAAGGAGCGGGGCACGATCACACTGACCACGCGCGCCGAGGATGGCTGGGTTCGCATCGAGATCGCAGACACGGGCAGCGGCATGAGCGAGGAGGTCAAGCGGCGCATCTTCGAGCCCTTCTTCACGACCAAACCCGTCGGCCAAGGGACGGGCCTGGGCCTGTCCCTGTCTTTTTCCATCGTGCAAAAGCACGGCGGTCGCATCGAAGTGGATTCCCAACCCGGCGTCGGCACGCGCTTCACGGTCTGGATCCCACTGCACCCGCCGCAGCCCGCCTGAGCTTTTGTGTCCTGCGTGACACAAAGCAACCACAGGGCAGTAACTCACGAAACGCAGACTGGCGGCATCGAAAGCTCGCGCTGCCCGCCGAGTCAGAAGTCACGCAGCGCCTTTGTCGGGCCCCGTATCTCGGCACCCCGGCGCCTAGACTGAACCTGTTTCACAACCCAGAGGGCAAACCCGTCGAAAGGCGGGGACGCAAAGCCACCGGCCTACAGCGCGCAAGCGCCACGGCAGCGGGGCCGCCAAGACCGGCAGGTCTTGATCGGCGTGGCCCTCCTTCGTACGAGAACCCGGCCATGCGCAGTACCCGCCCTGTCTCCTGGACTTCCTGGACCCTCAGCCTGCTGACCGCCGCGGCCCTCACCGCTTGTGGCGGTGGCAGCAGCGACAGCCCGACCGTCCAGGTCAGCGAGGCGGCCTCGGTCATCAACCTGACCGTTGATCTTGCCGATGGCGCCGCCGCCAGTGTCGAGGCTCAGCCCAGCTTCCACACCGCCGCCGTCGATCTCGAAGAACCCGACAACGGTGCCGCACCCCACCGCAGCAACGCCCTGGCCGGTGTCGCCACCCAAGGCCTGACACGCGACCGCCTGGACGACGCCATGCGGCCTCGCGCCTTCGCGGCGGGTGCAGGCGAAGCCGCCCCGATGGCGACGTCCACTGCGGTGACGACCTATACGCCGGCACAGATCCGCGCCGCCTACGCGCAGCCGGCCCTGCCCGCCAGCACCGCCGGCCTGACCGCCGCCCAGGCCGCCCAGCTCGGCGCCGGCCAGACCATCTACATCGTCAACGCCAAGCACGACCCCAACATCGCCGCCGAACTGGCCGCCTTCAACACCAAGTTCGCGCTGCCGACCTGCAGCTCGCGCATCCTGGCTGCCAACGCCAGCCTGCCGCTGGCCAAAGCCTCCGCGTCCAGCTGCGAGCTGGTCATTGCCTACAGCACGACCGCCGGCGCCCTGACCGCCACGGCGCCCGCCTATGACAGCGGCTGGGCCACCGAGATTGCGCTGGACGTGCAATGGGCCCACGCGACGGCACCGCTGGCGCGCCTCGTCCTCATCGAAGCGCCGGATGCCGGCGTCGGCAGCCTGTCCAAGGCCGTGGCCCTGGCCAACAAGATGGGCGCCGGCGTCGTGTCCATGAGCTTCGGCGCCGCCGAGGGCAGCTGGACGTCGAGCTATGACAGCGCCTTCGCCACCGCCGGCATGAGTTACCTGGCCGCCACCGGTGACAACGGCGCGGCCGTGTCCTGGCCTTCGGTATCGACCCGCGTCGTGGCCGTCGGCGGCACCACGCTGAGCTACAGCAGCGGTGCGCGCAGCGAAACCACCTGGACCGGCACCGGCGGCGGCACCAGCGCCTATGTGGCCCTGCCCAGCTACCAGAGCGGCACCATCGGCGGCTACGCCAAGCGCGCCGTCGCCGACGTCGCCTTCAACGCCGACCCCAACTCCGGCCAGTACGTGGCGCTGATTGCACAGGGCACGACGACGACGCGCTGGGTCAGCGCCGGCGGCACCAGCC
>NZ_JBFULE010000039.1:0-19556 GCF_056400485.1 Roseateles sp. P5_B10 | reverse complement strand
TGGCGCTGCCATGGCGATGACGCCGGGCCAATCCAACGCACCACCGACACGCTCCGCCAGGGCCTGCACGACGCCGTGTTCGGCCCGATAAGGATCGGGCAGGCGAGGCTGTTCCGGCGGGGCAACGAAGGGCGTGGACATGGCGGGACTCCTGGTGAGGATTCGCACTCTATCGGCGGATCACTTGGATTAAATTCCAAGGATTGCAAGAACGGCCGATAGAAATCCAGATGGACGACGAAACCAAGCTCGACAAGATAGACGCCCGCATCTTGCGCGTGCTGCAGGCCGACGGGCGGATTTCCAACCTCAAGCTGGCTGAAGCCGTGCACCTGTCGCCCACCGCCGTACTGGAGCGCGTGAAGCGCCTGACGCGCGACGGCTTCATCCTCGGCTACGAGGCGCGGCTGAACCCGGCCAAGCTCGGCGCGGCCATGCTGGTCTTCATCGAGGTGCACCTGGACCGCACGGTGATGGACGTGATGGACAACTTCAAGGCGGCAGTCCAGGCCCGCGCCGAGATCCTGGAATGCCACTTGGTGGCCGGCGGCTTCGACTATCTGCTCAAGACCCGGGTGCGCGACATGGGCGCGTATCGGGAGTTCATCGGCAGTGTGATCTGGACGCTGCCGGGGGTGAGGGAGACGCGGACTTACGCCGTGATGGAGGAGGTGAAGGCGACGAATGCGTTGCCGATCTGAGCGGGCGGCTCCGGCTCCAATGGGTGCTCTGCAGGTCCAAATGCCTGTCTACATCGAACTCGATCGAGGCTTCGGCCGCGGTACGGCATTGCTGCCTTTGGAAACTTGCGCCTTGGCGTCGCCGGGATTGAGGAGATTCGTCGTGTTGCTTAAGTCCAGGACCTTCAAAAGCGTTGCCTCCCTCTTGCCGCTGCTTGCGGCCCTTGTGGCATGCGGCGAAAGCCAACTCGACATGGAAGCCAAGGCCAAGGAAGCTGCGTTTCGCGAGAAGTATGCAAAGGCCAAATCGGTGTTCGAGGAGCGTTGCAAGACAGCAGGCGTCGTGATCAACCGCACCGTTAAGGATGTCGACGGGATTGAGCTCACCAAGGTCCGGCAACCGATTGCTTGGGGTGGGAGGGAGTACTTCGATCCTATGTACCCCGAGGCGGCAATGGCCAGCGAATACAGGGGCGATAGCTACGTCAATCAGTTCCTGATGACCGAGTCCATCGACAAACTCAATCCGGACCGACGCGGCAGCCTCAACCCACCTGATTTCGACGCCGGCGAAAGGAGTCTCCCAAGGCGCGGATATCGGTTTGTCGAAATCGTTGACCCTCAGACCCACGAGCGCTTCCGCGGGCAACTTGATACCTATCCGCCTGGCACAAATCTGTGGGTAAAGCCACCCAAGCTGACGCCCATCTCGAAGTCGGCAACGCGCTACGCGCTGGACTACGAGGACCTGTTGAACTCAGAAGACCGCGAACTTTGGGTCGCGGGCACCAAGCTCAGAGTCATCGACAAGCAGAGCGGCGAAGTGATTGCGGAACTGACGCGATACGTCTGGGATGCTGGTTTCGGCACAAGCACAACGGGCAGATGGCCTTGGCAGCATGCAAATGCAGTCGGCGGCAGTCAAGCCTGTCCTGATCAGTTAGGCACCCGAGACGATATCAGTCGCAAGTTCGTCGACACCGTCATCATTCCAAAACAGGGAGATTGATCACGGCCACCAAGATGAACATCAATCCCGACGCGCCTCCTCGGACCGCCGGCTGACTTTCGGGCTGTTGCGCAGAGTGGCAAACGCCAAGCAGCTCCTTTGCAATCTGCTAACGCCTAGGCGCCGGCAAATACAGCGACCAGCTACGAGCAGCGATCCGGGTCGGGTAAACAAGGCCGGAAGACGCAAATCCCGCCCGGAGAATGCGGCTTTCGAGCCCTCGCCGCCCATGATCCACCGCACCCTGACGCTGGTTGCCTGCCTGCTGACCGCCCTGGCCCGCGTGGCTCTGGCGCAGCCTGCAGCCAGCGCGCTGGAGCCCCAGTTCGCCAGCGTGCCGGTGCCGCGCGACGTGGTAGGCAGCCTGGCTCAGGATCGCCAAGGCCTGATCTGGGTCGGCACCAGCGACGGCCTGGCTCGCTACGACGGCTACCGCCTGCGCCCGATCGAACGCGAGGGCGCCACGCCCGTGCAACGCAACCTGGGCTGGGTGCGCTCGCTGGCGGCCGCAGCCGACGGCGGCATGTGGATAGGCACCGAAGTCAACGGACTGGCGCGCTACGAGCCCGCCTTCGACCGCGTGCGCATGCTGGGCAGCGGCAGCGAGCGCGCCACGCCCATCCGTGCGCTGGCCGAGGACGATGCCGGCCGGGTCTGGGTGGGCACGCTGGGCCAGGGCCTGCTGCGCTTTGAGCCGAAAACCGCGCGCTTCGAGACCGAGCCGCTGCGCGTCGATGGCGAAACCGAGCGCCGCGTGCTGGCGCTGGCCGTGGGCCGCGACGGCGCGCTGTGGGCCGGCCACTGGCGCGGCCTCGCCCGGCGCGACGTGCAAGGCGGCTGGGCAAAGCTGGCTTTGCCCGACAACGCCGTCATCGGCATCAGCACCTTGCTGGAAGACCGCGCGGGCCGGCTCTGGTTCGGCAGCGTGGACGGCCGCGTCGGCCGTATCGAGGCCAACGGCCAGCCGCGCTGGCTGGCGGTTCGCTTCAAGGGCGGCGTGCAGGCACTGGCCCAGGGCGCGGACGGCACGGTCTGGGCCGGCCTGAACGATGGCATCGCCTGGCTGGACGGCGACAGCGGCGCGCTGCTGCGGCAGTTGCGCCACAACCCCCATCTGCCCGGCGGCCTGGCCGGCAATGACGTCAACGTGCTGCTGCGCGACCAGACCGGCACCATGTGGGTGGGCGGCTACGGCGTGGGCCTGCAGCGCCACCAGCAGCATCCGGCCCTGGCCGTGCGCGGCCCCGACGCCGACCCCGGCAGCCCGCTGGCCAGCAGCGACCTGCGCGGCCTGCTACCCCGCCGCGACGGCCTGCTGATGGTGGCTACGCACAGCGGCCCGGTCGCTCTGCTGGACGCGCAACTGCGCACCGTCGGCCGCTGGCCGCGCGAGGCCGACACGCCGGTCGACAACCTCGCCGAGGGGCCGGACGGCAGCGTCTGGCTGGTGGCCAACGGCCGGCTGGAGCGCCGCGAACCGCGCAGCGCCCGCCTGCTCGCCAGCTGGGCGCTGGAAGGTGGGCGCGCGCATCGCGTGCTGGTATTACCAAGTGGTGAGGTCTGGGTCGGCATGCAGGACGGGCTCTACCGCCTGCCTTCGCCCCAGGCGCGCATCGAGCGGGTGCGCCGCGCGGATGGCGAGCCGCTGCGCGGCGGCGTGCATGCGCTGCGCGTGGAAGCCCGCAACGGCCAGCTCTGGGTCGGCGCGCTGGCCGGCCTGTTCCGCTGGGACGGCCAGCGCCTGGCCGAAGTGCAGGGCGCGCCCGGCGAGGCCCTGGGGTTCCCCGCCGTGCTCGGCCTGCTGCACACCCGCGACGGCAGCCTTTACGTGGACACCGCCGTCAGCGGCCTGCACCGGCTTAAGGGCTACGACGCGCAGGGCCGCGCGCGCTTCGAGCGCATCAGCGAGCGCATGGGGGCGCCGGGCCGGCCCTTCGGCGTCAACCTGCACGAGGACGCCAAGGGCCGGGTATGGAGCCAGCAGTCCGTCTACGACCCGACCGCCAACCGCCTGGACGAACTCTCCGGCGCCGAGGGCCCGCCGATGGGCACGCCGCGCTTCTTCGCCGACGCCGCCCTGCCCGACGGCCGCCTGCTCTTCTGCGGCAGCCGCGGCCTGCTCGTCATCGAGCCGCTGGCCTTCATGCCTTCGCGCTATGCGCCGCCGGTGGTCGTCAGCAGCCTGCGCCGCGATGGCCAGCTCTTCCAGCCGGACCAGGACCTGAAGCAAGGCTTGAAGCTGCCGGCCGGTACCCGCAGTGTGGCCGTCGAGTTCGCCGCGCTGGACTACATTGACCCGGCCAAGCTGCGCTACATGATGCGCCTGGCGGGCTGGGACGCCGAATGGACGTTCACCGACGCCAGCGCCCGCTTCGCCAGCTATGGCGGCCTGCCGCCGGGCCGCTACCGGCTGGAGGTGTACGCCACCAACCATCACGGCGTGTGGGGCGACCGCCCGCTGCTGCTCGACATCGAGCTGCTGCCGGCCTGGTGGCAGACGCGCTGGGCCCAGGCGGCGGCCGCGCTTTCTTTACTGGGCTTGGCCTGGCTGCTGTTGCGCTGGGGGGTGGCGCGGCGCACCGCACAGCTGCGCCGACGCGAAACGGCGCTTCAAGCCCTGGTGGAGCAGCGCACCACGGAGCTGCGCGAGGCCAGCACCACCGACCCGCTGACCGGCCTGCGCAACCGCCGCTACCTGGACTCGCGGGTCACCTCGGACCTGCAGCTCTGCCTGCGCCACTACACCGAGCCGCGCCACAGCAACCCCGACCGCCACCGCGACGACGAGGCCGACCTGCTCGTCATGCTGATGGACCTCGATCATTTCAAGCGCATCAACGACCGCCACGGCCACACCGCGGGCGACCAGGTGCTGGTTGAGTTCGCCCGCCGGCTGCGCATGGTCTTCCGCGAGAGCGACGTGCTGGTGCGTTGGGGCGGCGAGGAATTCCTGGCCCTGGCCCGCGGCGGCGCACGCAGCGGCGCCACCGAGCTGGCGGCACGCTTCAACGCCGTCGTGCGCGAGCAGCCCTTCACGCTGGCCGACGGCCGCACGCTGCCGGTCACCGTGTCCATCGGCTTCGCCGTCTTCCCTCTCGACCCCGAAGCGCCTCGGGCCTGGGATTGGGACGCCACGCTGAGCCTGGCCGACGCCGCCCTCTATGCCGCCAAGGCGCAAGGGCGCGACGGCTACCTGGGCGTGCTGCGCGCCGATGGCCTGCGGCCCGATGAACTGGCCCTGGACGCAGACACCTGGCCGGACGAGCCGCGGCTGCAGGTGCGGCGCAGCGACTGAGCGCCAAGGCGGGCGGCGAGCGTGGCCAGCGCCGCAAAATGCGCGTTTTCAAGTCGACCCACCCCATGATGCATCGCACCCTCACGCTGACGGCCTGCCTGCTGGCCAGCTTCGCCGCCGAGGCCGTGTCAACGACCGCGCAGATCACCGCCCAGTCGGCGCTGCTGGGCGTGCAACTGGCCGCCAAGCAGCGTGAGGCCAAGGGCGGCCTGCCCGCCGCGCAGAACGCCTGCATCCAGGCCCTGCAGCCCAGTGAGTTCTACGAGACGACCGAACGGGTGGTCACGATGTCGCTGAGTGCCAGCGAAGTGGCGGCGGCCGACCGGTTTTTCAGCTCGGTCCCGGGTCATAAATACGCCAGGCACGGCCTGCTGGGCATCTACACCGCCCTGGGCGAAAAGGCTCCCGAGCCGCTGCCCGCCCTTTCGGCAGCCGAAGTCAAGGCCATCGAAGCCTTTGCCGCCTCGCCGGCCGGGCAAGCCCTGTTCACCCGCCAGGTCCTGCAATCCCCGGCGGCCCGCGAGGCCTATGACGGCCGCGCCCGTGAGCTGGTCACGCGCTGCCAGGCTGCCAAGCCGGATCGCGCGGACTGACGTGGGTCTCGCGAGCTGGGCGCGCGACGCTCAGCCCAGGTGCTTGCCAAAGAACCGCATCGCCCGGTCCCACGCCTGCTGCGCCCACACCGCGTCGTACTGCGTCTTGGCAATGCGCCCCGGCCCCTGTGCCGTCTCGTTGGCAAAGGCATGGTGGGCCAGATAGCGGTGGCCTTCGTAGCGCACACCGACCTCGGCGAACTTGGCTTCCAGGCCGTCCACGCCGGCAATCGGGAAGGACTCATCCTGCGTGGCCCAATGGGCCTGCAGCGGCATCTTGATCTTGCTGGCGTCTACATATTCCAGCGGCGGCATGCCGTACCAGATCACGGCGGCGTCGGCCTCGGGCACCATCGTCGCGGCCAGCACGGTCAGCGCGCCGCCCATGCAATAGCCGGTCACGCCGACCTTGCCGCTGCCCAGCTTCAGGTCCTTGAGGTAGTGCACCGCGCCGCGCACGTCCTGCGAGGCGGCGTCGCCAAAGTTCAGGTCCGTCATCAGATGGCCGGCTTCCTCGGCCTCGACGGTGCTCTTGCCGCGGTAGAGGTCGGGCACCAGCGCCGTGAAGCCGGCCAGCGCAAAGCGATCGGCCACGCCACGGATCTGGTCGTTCAGGCCCCACCACTCCTGGATGACGACGACGGCGCCGAGAGGCTGGGCGGCCTCGGCGAGATAGCCGGACACAGGGGCGCCATCGGGGCGCTTGAACTGGACGGTTTGGGCCATGCGTGTCTCCTGAAAAGCGGCAGCCTAACCTGCGCGACACGGGGTTTTCCCCGGGGCGGCGAGAATGCCCCCTTGAAGCCCCACACCATGAAGATCGAACGCATCGTCTCCACCCGCCTGCCAACGCCCTATGGCGAGTTCGTCATTCACGGCTTCCGTGAGGACGACAGCGGCCAGGRGCATGTCGTGCTGAGCCTGGGTGAGCTGACCGGTGACGAGCCGCCGCTGGTGCGCGTGCACTCCGAATGCATGACGGGCGAGGTGTTCGGCTCGCTGCGCTGCGACTGCCGGCCGCAACTGCAAAGCGCCATGAAGCGCATCGCCGACCTGGGCCGCGGCGCCATCGTCTACATGCGCGGCCACGAGGGGCGCGGCATCGGCCTGGTGCAGAAGCTGCGCGCCTATGCCGAGCAGGACGCCGGCGCCGACACCATTCAGGCCAATGCCCAGCTGGGCCTGCCCATCGACTCACGCCGCTACGACGCCGCCGCCTGCATGCTGCGGTCGCTGGGCGTGCAGCGCATCCGGCTGCTGACCAACAACCCGCTGAAAATGGCCGCCCTGGCCGAGTTCGGCATCGACGTCGTCGAACGCGAAGCCTCGTTGACGGAGCCGGGGCCCGACAACGAGAAATACCTGCGCACCAAGGCCGAGTCCATGGGCCACCACGACCTCGGCCACCTCTTCGAATAGGGCAGGCCCTCTGCGCGGGAGAGGGCCTGGTCGGTCGACGGGCTAAGGCGCCGGTGGCACCTCACGGCGCCGCGCCCTCAGCCCCTTGCGCAGTCAGCGGTTCTTGGAACCCTGCTGGTTGCTGGGCTTGCTTTGCTGATCGCGACCGGCAGAGCCACCCCCTTGCTGGGGCGTCTGGCTGCCGCCACCGGCCTGGCTTTGCTGGCCAGGGCTCTGGTCACGGCTCTGACCACCCTGCTGGATGTTCTGACCGCTTTCGGGCTGCTGCTTGCCGGATTGGCGTTGCTGGTTGGACATGGCTGTTCCTTCACTGTGAGCCTGGGCGGCACCCCATTGCGCCGCCGCGTCAACAACCTTAGGCCGCAGGCAAAAGATCCCTGTAGGAGAAGGCGCCGGATACATCGTCAAGTCGCAAGCCGGGGAGACGAGTTGTGCCGTTAGGCGACAAGGCTGATTCAAGCCGCCAGAGCTGCAACCAGTCGTAGTTCTTCGGCGCAGCACCGCAAGCTGGGCGCAAGCTCCGGGGCGGCGCGCTTCACACCCGCCTTACGTGCCCGGACTAGGCTGCGCGGTCCTGTTCGCCCGCCACCATGTCCGACCGTCGCTTCTTCCCCCGCCCCGCCGTCGAGGCCGCGTTCAATCGTTGGGATTGGGCGCTGCTGCCCCTCGTCCTGGCGGTGCYGGTGCTGCTCGCGATGGCCGCGGCGGCGATGGCCCGACCCTTCCACGTCGGCGAGCCGCTGCCGCTGAGCCTGGACGTCGCCTACCTGCCCTATTACCTGCTGCGCACGACGCTGCGCATGTTCCTGGCGCTGGCCGCCTCGGTGGTGTTCGCCTGCGTGTTCGCGGTGCTGGCGGCCAAGGTGCGTGCGGCCGAGAAGGTGCTGGTGCCGCTGCTGGACATCCTGCAGTCCATCCCCATCCTCGGTTTCCAGGCGATTGCGGTCGCGCCCTTCATCGCGCTGTTCCCGGGCAACCTGCTGGGCGTGGAACTGGCCGCGCTGTTCGCCATCTTCACCTCCCAGGCCTGGAACATGGCCTTCAGCCTCTACCAGTCGCTGCGCACCGTGCCGGGCGAACTGCAGGAGGCGGCGCGCATCTTCCAGCTGTCGGGCTGGCAGCGCTTCTGGCGGCTGGAGCTGCCCTTTGCCATGCCCAACCTGCTGTGGAACATGATGATGAGCATGAGCGGCGGCTGGTTCTTCGTCGTCGCGTCGGAAGCCATCTCGGTGGCCGGCCAGGACATCAAGCTGCCCGGCGTGGGCTCCTACATCGCCGTGGCCATCGAAGCGCGCGACCTGGGCGCCATCGGCTGGGCCATCCTGGGCATGCTGGTCGGCATCCTGCTGTACGACCAGCTGTTCTTCCGGCCGCTGCTGGCCTGGGCCGACCGCTTCCGCTTCGAGGAGGGCAGCAGCGAGCAGGCGCCCCAGTCCTGGCTGCTGACCTGGCTGCGCCGCACCCAGCTGCTGCAGCGCCTGGGGCAATGGCCGGGGCGCTGGATCACGGCCAGCTTCGCGCCGCTGAAGAAGAGCTACGACGGCCGCTCCATCCGCGCGCGGCCTGAAGATCCGAACCCGCTGTGGGCCCGCGCCTGGGACGCGCTGCTGGCCGCCCTGGTGCTGTTCGCCGTCTGGCGTCTGGTCAGCTTCATCCACACCGAGGTGGGCTGGGGCGAGGCGGCGCATGTGTTCAAGCTGGGCCTGTACACGCTGGCGCGCGTGCTCGCGCTGATCGCCGTGGCGTCGCTGATCTGGGTGCCCATCGGCGTGTGGATAGGCCTGAACCCGCGCATCGCCGGCCGCGTGCAGGCGGTGGCGCAGTTCCTCGCGGCCTTCCCGTCCAATCTGGTCTTCCCGGTCGCCGTCCTCGTCATCGTCAAGTACAGGCTCGACCCCGACCTCTGGTTGTCGCCCCTCATCATCCTGGGCACGCAGTGGTATCTGCTTTTCAACGTCGTGGCCGGCGCGTCGACCATCCCGACCGAGTTGCGCCTGGCCGCCAAGAACCTGGGGCTCAAGGGCTGGCTGGCCTGGCGGCGCTATCTGCTGCCGGCCATCTTCCCGAGCTTCGTCACCGGCGCCATCACGGCCAGCGGCGGCTCCTGGAACGCCAGCATCGTGGCCGAGTACGTGAGCTGGGGCGACACCCACCTGCAGGCCCAAGGCCTGGGCAGCTACATCCAGCAGATGACGACGGCGGGCGACTTCCCGCGCATCGCTTTAGGCATCGGCGTCATGTGCGTCTTCGTCATGGCGATGAACCACTGGGTCTGGCGGCGTCTCTACCGTATCGCCGAGGAAAGGATGCATTTCTGATGACGACGTTGATCGAACTGAAGGGCGTCGCCAAGGGCTTCAAGTCCAACGACGGCAGCCTGCGCTCGGTGCTGGAGGGCGTGGACTTTCGCCTCGACAAGGGCGAGATCGTCGCGCTACTGGGCCAGAGCGGCTCGGGCAAGAGCACGCTGCTGCGCATCATGGCCGGGCTGATCCCCGCGGACGCTGGCGACGTGCGCTACGGCGGCCAGCCACTGTTCGGGCCGGCGGCCGGCATCGCGATGGTGTTCCAGAGCTTTGCGCTGTTCCCTTGGCTCACCGTTCGGCAGAACGTCGAGCTCGGGCTGGAGGCGGCCGGCGTGCCAGCGGCGGAACGTGAGCGCCGCGCGAACGAAGCCATCGAGCTGATCGGCCTGGCCGGCTTCGAGGGCGCCCTGCCGCGCGAGCTGTCAGGCGGCATGCGCCAGCGCGTGGGCATGGCGCGGGCCCTGGTCATGCAGCCGGCCGTGCTGCTGATGGACGAGGCCTTCTCGGCCCTGGACGTGCTGACAGGCGAGCGGCTGCGCAACGAGATCCTCGTCCTCTGGGACGGCGGCCAGATGCCGACCCAGGCCATGCTGGTCGTGTCGCACAACATCGAGGAGGCCGTCATGATGGCCGACCGCGTGCTGATCTTCGCCAGCAACCCGGGCCGCGTGCGCGCCGAGCTGCCCATCACGTTGCCACGCCCGCGCCGCGCCGACAGCCCGGAGGTGCGCCTGCTCATCGACGAGGTCTACCGGCTGATGACGAGCGCCACTCACGTGGCCGGMACCGTCGAGGAGGCGCCCAAGCCGCATCTCAGCGACCGCCTGCCCGAAGCCGACGTCGGCCGCATGGAGAGCCTGCTGGAGCTGCTGGCCGACGAACGCTTCAATGGCCGCGCCGACCTGCCCCAGCTGGCCGAGGAGAGCGAACTCACCGACGAGGCCATGCTGCCGCTGGCCGACGCGCTGCACCGCCTCGGCCTGGCCCAGCTCAGCGGCGGCGACCTCATCGTCACGCCGCTGGGCCAGCGCTATGTCGAAGGCGGCCACGAGTTCCGCCGCGAGATCTTCGGCCAGCAGCTGCTCGCGCATGTACCGCTGGCCACCTTCATCCGCGCCAGCCTCGAGCAGGAGGCCCACGGCGAGCTGAAGGAAGAGCCCTTCCTGAAGCTGCTGATGGACAGCATGGACGCCGCCGAGGCCGAACGCGTGCTGCGCGTGGCCATCGAGTGGGCGCGCTATGGCGAGGTCTTCGAGTACGACTTCCACACCGGCCTGATTCACCTGCCCGAGTCGGGCGAGGACTGACTCAGGCCGCGGCGCACTTGGCCACGGTGTCCCAAGTGCGTGTCGTGATGGTCTTGCCGAAGGTCTTCTCCAGCAGGTGCATGAAGACCGGCCCCTTGGCCTCGGGCACATAGCTGCAGAACACCTCGCCGCCGCCCAGGCCCAGGATGCAGGCTTCGCCGTGCGTCACCGGCAGCTCGACGGGGCTCTCGGCAAGCGGCTCGCGCAGGAAGGTGACGACGCGCTTGGACCCGGGCTTGAGCTTGAAGGCGGCGAAGGGATCGGCCTTGATCAGCTGCTGCAGATGGGCCGTCGACCGCACGGTGGTGGCGAAGCTGTAGCCCTGGCCATCCAGCATGGCCTTCTCGGCGCGCTTCTGCAGCGTCGCGATGGCGGCGGAGCGGGGCGTTGAGAACACGACGTTGCCGCTGCTCAGCAGCGTCTTCACGTCGGTGAAACCCGCCTCCTCGAAGCAGCGCTTGAGGTCGGGCATCTTGGCGTTCATCGGGCTGACGCCACGAAGCAAGGCGACATAACGAGGCATGGGTGCGAAGTATGACCCCGCGCTTGCGGCCAACCCTAGCTGCGGCTGCCCCGAATTGCGGGCGGCCGCAGCTAGCGGGCCTGGCCGAGTCCGAATGCAATGGCAACGCGACTGAGACACACCCCTGAGGAGAACGCGCCATGACCACCATCCAGACGGCCAGCAGCACCTCGCTGACCGCCACATCCTCCGCCCCGAACACCAACCCGACCCACGCCAGCACCCAGATGAAGGGTGGCCAGGCCGTGTTCGAGAACGACAACTACCGCATCACCGCCGGTGACAACAACACCGTCAACATCTTCAACAAGAAGACCGGCGAGACCTACAACATCTGGGGCGACCCGCACGTCAACATCGACGGCAAGCATGCCTTCGACTTCTACGGCACCACGACCTTCAAGCTCGAGGACGGCACCAAGGTCACCATCGAAACCACGCCCTGGAATGCCGGCAATGGCATGACCCTCGCGAGCAAGGTCGCCATCACGAACGGCGACTACGGCGTCGAGATCAGCGGCGTGGATACCAACAAGGTCGGCGACCTCAAGATCGACGAGGCCGCCGGCTGGGGCGCCGTGCTTGACTGGACCCACAAGGACGGCAATGTGCTTCAGGAAAACCCGGCCGGCGCCGGCTTCCTGGGCGTGGACGCCAACGGTGACATCCACAAGGTCGACCAGGCCTACATGAACAAGACCGACCTGCAGCTGAACCCGGGCCTGGACCCAGCCACGCAACAGCGCGGCAGCGATTTCCTGCGCAACGCCCTCAGCCTGTTCAGTGGCCTGCTGTCGGCGTCGCTGAGTGGCGCCTTCCTGGGCTCGCTGTCGGATGCCGGCGAAAGCCGTTCGCACTCGACGCGCGACGCCCACCGGTTCTCGCTGACCGTGATGCGCCTGGACTTCTGAGCGGAGGCCGCCATGCTTGCAGTTGATGCAGTTTCGAGCGGCCGGCAGACGCCGGTCTCCCGCGATCCCGCAGCGGAGGTCGTCAGCCGGGCGACCGACCCACGTACCGGCGTCGTCGACACCCAGCGCCTGGCGACCTGGGTGGTCGACGCGCGCAAGAGCGACCCGCAGGCCGCCGAGTCGGCGCATGCCGCCATCGAGCAGCACCTGCTGGCCTCGGGGCACCCCGGTGACGTGGCTCACTACAACCAGGATGTGTTGCAGGCCGCGCGCCAGAGCCTGCTGCCCGACCATGCACCCGGCGGCCTCTGGGCGGCCGGCCAGGGCATGCTGCAGCARGGCAGCAAGCTGCTGATCGACAACCCCATCCTGATCAAGCGATGGGAAGCGACGACCAGCGCCTGGACGGGCAAGGGCGGTTTCACGCGCGGCCTGACCGAGCTGCTGACCAGCAACGGCATCCAGGTCGGCCAGACCGTGCATGCACCGCCGCCCGGTTCGCTGGGCCGCACCTCGGGCATCGCTTCGCCGGTGGCCAACAACACCAACGGCGCGCTGGCTCGCGACGCGATTGCCGACCGCTGGCGCGCCGCGGGCGCCCAGGTGCGCACCGAGGTGCCGGTGCAGAACGGCGCGCGCGTGGTGGACGTGGTGGCCGAGCCCCCGGCGACGGATCCGCGCATGCGCCAGCGCATCGACGTCGAGTCCAAGGTGGGCCGCACGGCGCTGGACAGCGACATCCGTGGCCAGGTGGCGCGCGATGTCGAGGCCCTGAAAGTCAACCGTGGCCTGCGCGGCGCCGGTCAGCTGCTGGAAGGCGTGGGCAAGGTCGCCCGGCCCGTCGGCGTCGTGCTGGATGCCATTTCGCTCGGCCAGGCCTACCAGGCCGACGGCAACCGC
The DNA here is from genome assembly GCF_056400485.1 of Roseateles sp. P5_B10. Classification (NCBI taxonomy): domain Bacteria; kingdom Pseudomonadati; phylum Pseudomonadota; class Betaproteobacteria; order Burkholderiales; family Sphaerotilaceae; genus Roseateles; species Roseateles sp. P5_B10. The sequence goes on along the minus strand of NZ_JBFULE010000039.1, from coordinate 6,613 downwards.
ATCGGCGAGAACACCGGGCGCACCGCCTCCGGCGTGGCCGGCGGCGCCCTGGGTGGCTGGGGTGGCGCGGCCTTGGGCGCGACCATCGGCACGGCCATCTTCCCCGGCGTGGGCACGGTGGTTGGCGGCATCATCGGCGGCATTGGCGGCGCCATCGCTGGCGATGCTGGCGGCCGTGGCATCTTCGATACGGTAAAAGGCTGGTTCTGAACCGGGCTTGTTCCGAATGGACGGCCTCTCGAGGCCGTCCATTTTTCTTTCGCGCTTGCTCAACATGCCGAACCTGATCCAGCGCTGGCTTGCCGGCCCTAAAGCGTCCACCTGGGACCTGAGCGACTACCCCGCCTATGAGCTGCCTCACCCCGGCTCCGGCCGTGCGCTGAGCGAGAGCCAGGCCCAGGCCAACTGGGCCTACTTCCAGGCCACGCTGAACGAGCGCCAACGCCTGCTGCGCGACTGGCTGGTCGCCCACGGCGGGCCCGACCCGCAGGCACTGCAGGGCGCCGCCTACGCCAAGGCCCTGAACACCTGGGCCAAGGCGCACTGGCCGCAGCTGCCGGCCTTCGGCCGCCTGCCCAAGCACTCGCCCTGGCCGGACTGCACGCGCGGCGGCCCCTTCATCGTCTACGGCCTGCTGGGCGACCTGGGCGTGAGCCTGGGCGAGGCGATCCGCCACGCCAACGGCGACTGGCACTGGGGCCTGAACATGGATGCCATCGACCTGGCCGACAACATGGCCACGGCGCGCCGCGTCGTGCTGCTGGCCGACCTGAAGCACCCGACGCCGCAGGCCCGTGAGGCCGTGCTGGACCTGGAGGCCCTGCTCTTCGCGGCCCACCGTTTCCCGGATTCGCCGGATTTCGTCTACCTGGACTCCTGGACCCGGACCGTGGCCGACGCGATTGCCGGCGGCTATCACGACACCTGAGGCCGGCCGCCGTGGCGGCATGCCTGCTGAGCCGCCCTTCCTCAGCGCGCCACCAGCCCTTGCGGCCCGATCTGGATGCGCTCCACCCCGAGCCCCAACGCCGCCTCGAGGTTGGCCTTGGCCGCATTGCGGAAATTGACCTCCTCGTTGGGGTTGGGCTTGCTGTTGAGGTGCTCGCGGTAGACCACCATGAAGGTGCCCACCATGGCCAGCTGCTCGAACATCGCGCGCTTGGCGGCCGGGCTGCTTTGGGTGAAGGCGGCGTTCTGGCCCAGCATGCGTTGCATCTGCAGCACCAGGGACTTGAAGTGCTCGTCGGGCACGGGCTGCTGCATGAAGGCGGTGTAGTTGCCGGCGATGAAGGCCGCCACGCCGGCCGCGGCGTCATTGGGCGTCAGGCCGAGCTGGGTCTCGAGCTTCTGCCAGAAGACGAAGGACTCCTCATACGCCTTGGTCATGGCGCCGCGATGCGCCGCGGGGAAGCGCTGCGCCAGCTCGGTGGCCGACTGGCGCACCTGCGCCGGCCCGTTGGTGACGAGGGGCGCGTTGAGGGCGGCCAGCGCACTGGCCGAGGTGACTGCGGGCGCCGCGCTGAACACCGGAGCGGCGGGTGCCGCGCCGCCACCCGCACCGGGCTTGGCGAGCATGGTGCGCATCTGCTCAGCCAGGCTGATCGAGGGGGCGACCTGAGCGGTGGCCGCGCCGGCAGCGCCGACCAGGGCCGCCAAGGCCAGACGAAGAGCAAGGGATCGCAGTCGGGGCATTTGAAACTCCAGTGGAAAGGTCGGGGTCATTTGTCGAGGACGAGGCTRCCGCTGCCCACGTAGACGGTCTTGTTGTCGTCGTGCACGGGAAAGCTGAGCAGGCGCTCCTGGTGGCCGTCGTCGTAGTCGAGGGTGAGGACGAAGCCGCTGAGCTGGTAGCGGCCGCGGCGGCCGGCGCCGTCGTCCTGCTTGCGCGAGCTCACCGCGCCCGCCGTGCCAAAGGGCGTGCCCACCGTGCCGCCGCCGGTGCTGCTGCTGCCCTTGCCATCGCCATGGGCCGAGCCGGCAATGACCGTGTTGTTGAGCGTCGCGGCCAGCGTGCCGGTGCTGGACAGCGCGCTGTAGCTGCGCTCGAAGCGGCCGTCGCGCATGAAGCGCAACGTGGTGCTGGACGACCTGCCGCCAAGGACCAGGCTGCCGTTGAACGTGCCGCGGGTGAAGGATCCCTCCAGCCGCGTGTCCTTGGGCCAGGGCCGCACGGCGTGATGCTTCTCGGCCTGCCAGGCGCCCGCGGGGCGGCCGTCATCGTCCTGCGGCTGCATTTCGCAAGGGCACGTAGGGCCGCCCCAAGTGCCCTTGACCCCCTCGGGGGGCGGGCCGGGCACGGCTCGGCCCTGGGGGCTGACATCAACCCTGCCGCTGGCGCGCCAGCGGCCCCAGCGCTGCGGCTCCAGCTGGCGCGACGCGACAACGTTGAGCTGGTCGGGCGGCATCTCGGTGCGGTGGTAGACCGTGCCATCGCGCAGCAGGAAGCGCACATCCTCTTCCCAGCGCGTGCCGCCATTGAAGTTGCTCTCGCCGTGGATGACCACGGCCGCCAGGTCCTTCTCCGCCAGGCCGCGGCCCGGCGGCGTCGTCACGCGCTGCAGCACCGCCCGTCTGCGCAGCATCGGCGCCTGAGGCAGCGGCGACGACGTCAGCCCCGCCGGGTTGGCGACCAGGGCCGCGTCGGCCAGGTCCAGGGAGTTGTCGTTCAGCGACGTGACCACGCCGCGCAGCACCACCTCGCGGCCCACCCAGGGCTCGGCGTCGAACTTCAGGTGGATGCGCTGCTCCACATGCCGGTCGCCCTGCTGCTGCACCAGGAAGAAATGCGTCGGGCGGTCGATCTCGCGCGCCACGCGGCCCTTGACATAGACAACGCCGAGCTTGCGTTGCGCCTCCTCCTCGGAGATCACCAGCCAGTGGCCTCGCTGCGCCGTGAGCGCGGGGATCTGGCTGGGCAGCAGGAACTGGCCCCGGGCCGCCTCGGGCGCGATCGCCAGCGGGCCGGGGGGAGCCACCAGGTTGGCTTTCACCAGCGCCAGTGCCACGGCACGGGCCTGCGGATACAGCGTGCCCACATCCATGGCCGGCGATTGCCAGTCGCGCGCCAACGCCGCGCAGGCCTGCTCGGGAGAGGGGTCGTTCAGCACCCGCTCGCGCATGGGCTCGGTCAGGCGCGTGAACGACGGGATGCTGCTACTGCGCTGCTGCATGCGGGCCACCACCATGCGCAGCGGCGCGATCTGGTGCCGCTCGCGCCAGGCCACCCAGGCGTCGCGCATCTGAGCGGCCGCCGCCACGCCCATGTCCTCGCAGGCGCCCAGCGTGGCCTCGGACATCACGTCCAGGCTGACGGCTTCGACGAGTTGCTGCACCGCCGCGGGATCGCTGGCCAGCGAGCGTTCGTCGGGCGCCGACTGCGCGGCGCCGGCCATCAGCAACACGGCGGCGGTGGCCAGCGCCGGCCGAGCAGCGATCAAGGGCATGCCTTCAGCGGGTCCAGGCCGCGAGCGGGCAGCCGACGGTCGTTGTCGAGCCATCGGGCCGTTTCAACGGGAACTGCCGGGCGTCGCCCGAGGGCGGCACGGCCACCACGTTGGACGCAGTAGCCTCGGCGTACCAGACCGTGCAACTGCCGCGGCAGGTGGCGGCGGTGCAGGACACGCCGGTGTCCTTGGCAAACGCCACATAGCGGCTGTCCGGCGACCAGACCGCGCCGGCGATCAGGTCGTTCCTGGTGAATCGGCGCAGGTTGGAGCCGTCGACGTTCATCATCCACAGATCGACGCCGGCGATCGAACCCGTGTCGCGCATGGCTGCGAGCTGCACCAGAGCCTTGCTGCCATCGGGGCTGACATACACCGCCTCGGGCACGCGCGCCTCGGGCCAGCGCACGGTGGCGACACGCTGCTCGCCGCGGCCCGGCAAGACCCGGCTGATGTCGCCCGAGGGCTGCACGCGCAGCAGCGAGCCATCGGGCATCCACGACAGCGCGTCGGGTGTCTTGCTCGGTTGCGTGGCGTACAGCAGCCGGCGCGAGTCGAGGTCGTAGACGATGGCAGCACGCGGTGCAAAGACCGTCTTGCCCCACGACGCCAGGATCTGGTTGCTGCCCAGCGGCGAGGGGCGAACGCCGTCCGCTACATAGCCGTCGACGACCTGGTCCATCAGCACACTGCGGTCGCTGGTCCTGCGCACCGTCAGGTGGGTTTCGTCGCCGCCGGCGCCCTGCGAGCTGTGGTCCCGCTGGATGAAGCGGCTGCCGTCAGGCCAGGGCGAGCGCCACTTCGCGTTGTCCACCATGGTGGCAGCGCCGGAGTTGGGATTCAGCGCGAACGTGCCCTGCGGGTTGCTGAGGTCGCTGAATGAATGCCAGACCGTGCCTGGCAGCGCAGCGGCAGCCTGCGCGGCCATGACGACACCCAGGCAGGCCAGCGCGGCGGCGAAACGACGACGGTTCTCAGGCATCGGGGGCGAGGGCTCCAAATGGAACAGGCGACTCCAAGAATCGCCTGTCGTTACGGGTGCAATGGCATTGGAGCTCGCCGCGCACCAGCCACAAATCCCTAACGCGTCCAGGCCATGACCGGGCAGCGCAGATCGGTCATCGAACCGTCGGGCCGCTTCGCCGGGAATTTCTTGGCATCGCCGGATGCATCCACGGCCACCACGTCCGTCGCCGAGGCGGGGGCATACCAGACCGTGCAGCTGCCCTGGCAGGTGGCGTCGGTGCAGGTCACGCCGGTGTCCTTGGTGAAGGCCACGAACTTGCTGTCGGGCGACCAGTAGGCCTCGGCGATCAAGCCGTTGTTCGTGAAGCGCTTCAGGTTGGCGCCGTTGGCATCCATCATCCACAGGTCCACGCCGCTGACCGTGCCGGTGCTGCGCAGCGCCGCGAGCTGCACCAGGGCCTTGCTGCCGTCGGGGCTGACATAGACCGCCTGCGGCAGCCGCGATTCTGGCCAGCTGACGGTGGCGACCTGCTGCTCGCTGCCACCCGGCGTGACCTTGCTGACGCTGCCCGAGGGCTGCACGCGCAGCAGGGTGCCGTCAGGCATCCAGGCGACGGCGTCCGGCGTCTTGCTCAGCGGCGTGGCGAAAAGCACCTTCTGCGCGCTGAAGTCCCAGACCACGGCGGCCCTGGGCGCGGCGGTTGTCTCGCCCCAGTAGGCCAGGACCTGGTTGGTGGCCAGCGGCGACGGCGCAAGGCGGGCGATGTAGCCGTCAACGACCTGGTCCACGACCAGGCTCTTGTCGTCGGTCTTGCGCACCGTGAGGCGGGTCTCGCCGCTGGAGCCCTGTGAGGTGTAGTCGTTGCTGATGAAGCGACTGCCATCGGGCGAAGGCACGCCCCACTTCTCGGATTGGACGGCCGTCGAGACCCCGGTGTTGGGATTCATGACGAAAGTTCCCGCCGGATTGCCGAGGTCGCTGAAGGAATGCCAGATATTGCCCGTCAGCGTGGTCGGTGGATCGGGCGTGGGAACGACGGGCGGGGTCGTCGGCGTGGCTTCGTCCCCGCCACCACCGCCGCCACATCCACTGAGCGCAGCGAGGCACGCCAGAACCGTCAAAGCAAGGCGACTGAAGTTTTTCATCTTGGGCAGGAACTGAAAGTTGAAATGCAAAAGGGAGGGGCGATGCCCCTCCTCTTGTTTTCTCAGGTTGCGGCTTATTGCTTGCGAGCCATCGTGCCCAGCGCTTCGCCCAGACCCTTCAGCGCCGTCGTGAAGACGCTGTTCAGGTAGTTGTATTCCTGGCTGGTGGCCTGGAATTGGGTCATCAGCTTGTTGAACTCGTCAGCCTGCTTGCTCTGCTCTTCGGAGCCGGACTTGGCGGCGGACTTGGCGGCAGAGGCGTCGTTGATCTGTTGCGACAGATTGACCATCTCCTTGGCCTTGGCGCCCAGAGCCGAGCCCATCACGGAGGCGATGGCCTGCAGCCAGCCGCCACCGCTGGGCTTGCTGCCCTTGGAGCTGCCGGTGCCTTGCGAGCGCAGCTGGTCGAGCACGCCTTGCACGATCTGGTTGGAGAAGTCGGACTCCCACTGCTTGACGGCGCCGCCGAAGTTTTGCTGGGCTGCACCTTGCGCTTCGTGCGAAACGCCTTGCTGGCTTTGCGAGGTCAGTTGGTTGATGACCTGGCCGATGGTCGACTTGACTTCTTCGCCCAGGAACTTGGGCATGCCGTGTTCCTTGACCAGGGTGTCGACGGCACTGTTGGCGCCGCTGCCGATGGCTTGCTGCAGCATGCCGCCGATGGCCTGGCCGATCATGGCGCCGATGGGGCCGCCGAAGATGCCGCCGACGATGCCGCCCACGGCGCCCAGGATGCCACCCGAGCCACCGCCGCCGAAGATGCTGCTAACTGCTGATCCCATGTTGATCTCCAAAAAAAATTTAGGTTTCGCGGCAGAAGCTGCCGCAGTGATTGATTGACATTCGAGGCATCTGAATTCGGTGGCGACTGAGAAAACACCGGACTCGCTGCGTGTCTTGTCGGCAAGGTTTTCTGATCAAACTCTGCGGCGTTGACGGGTTTCATTAAACGGGGTCGGGCCCCTGCTGCCTATATGCGGCTGCTCCTATTTCTGCGCCAACCGCGCTAGGGTTGGCCGCAGTCCGGGCCTGCCAACACGGCGGCAGCGGGTCCCACT